>CACGRD010000002.1 GCA_902575375.1 uncultured Alphaproteobacteria bacterium | reverse complement strand
GAAATTAAAATTCCTAACCACAAAGGATCAGCTCCGTTAGCAATTAATCCTGGACCTACTAATGGGATAATAACAAATATAATTTCAATATAATCGAGGAAAAAACCCAATATAAAAATAGTTAACATCACTATAATTAAAGCACCATACTCTCCACCTGGTATATTAGTTAAAAAATTACTAATCATTTCATCTCCCTGAAATCCTCTGAATACTAAAGAAAACATTGATGCTCCAATTAAAATGATAAAAACAAATGAACTCATTTTTACCGTAGTAATTGCAGCTTCTGAAATATTTTTAAGATTTAGATCCCTTCTTAATAAAGCTAAAATAGCAGCACCTGCAGCACCGACAGAAGCAGATTCAGTTGGAGTAGCTACACCAAGAAAAATAGATCCAAGAACTGCTAAAATTAAAAATATAGGTGGGATTACTTCAAACAGAGCATTTTTCCATATTTCAGCTTTAGGTTTATTAGAAATTTTAAGAGGTAATTTATCTGGATGTAATCTAGCAGTAAAAAGAATGTAGATAATGAAAAATCCTACTAACATTAAACCAGGTAAAAGAGCTCCAGCAAATAAATCTATTGCAGTTACTGGTAGTGGTGCCAAGTCTCCTGTTAAAAGACCGGCCTCTTCATTTGCTCCCTGCAACATTTCAGCTAGCAGTATTAAAACAATTGAAGGAGGTATTATTTGCCCTAAGGTTCCTGAAGCACAAATTGTTCCCGTAGCAATTTTTTCATCATAACCTGCTTTGAGCATACTTGGCAATGCAAGCATACCCATAGTTACTACTGTTGCTCCAACTATTCCTGTAGAGGCAGCAAGCAACATCCCAACTAAGATAACACCTATTCCTAATCCACCTCTTACTGAACCAAATAAATCTCCTATAGACTCTAAAAGTTTAGCTGCAATTTTTGTTTTTTCCAGCATAACTCCCATAAAAATAAATAGAGGTACAGCGACAAGAGCTTCATTAATCATCACACCATAAATTCTTTGAGGGAAGAAAAGAAGCATTTTAAAATTAAACACTCCTAATAGATCACCTACAAAAGCAAAAATTAAAGATGATCCTGCTAAAGTAAAAGCAACAGGAAAACCAAATAACAAAAACAACAAAGTTGTTAAAAACATTATTACTGCTAATACTTCAGGAGTCATTTGAATTTAAATTGATAAAATTATTAATAATTTTTGAAATTACCTGTATGAAAAGAAGAAAAGCAAAAATAAGAATTGCTAGTTTTAATAAAAATATCATTGTCAAACCGCCTGCTTCTCTAGACACCTCATTCATTTGCCAAGATTTGTAAACAAAAGGAAAGCTATAAGACCAAATTATATACAAAAAAGGTAATAGTAAAACTATGTTGCCTACTAAATCAACTATTACACGATACAATTTTGATGAGTTTCTATAAATTATATCAATACGTACATGATCGTCATTTAAATATGTGAAACCAGCACCAACCATAAAAATATATGCATGCATCCATACATATGTTTCTTGCATCCATATAAAACTGATTCCAAATAAGTACCTTAATACTACTACTAAAAAAACGTTTATTGTCATGAGAACTACTAGAAATGCACAAAAGTAACCAGCATATTTATTGATTGTACTTAAAATAAGAGAGATATTTTTCATATTTACTATTGGAATGTATCAGTAAACTTAAATATATTTAAATAAACAAAATTAGCCATCAAATTTCTGATTTTTATTGAAAAACTTAGGAACTTTTTTTCCAGCTTGAGCTCTCTTTCCAATCCAAAACTCAACATCATCCAATTTTCTATTTTTAGAACCAGTGCTCCATTCTAAACCATCTTCAATGGTTAATTGAGTGACATCTGATAAAAAATCATCTTTCTTGATTTTAATTAATTGAACTCCACCACCCTTTTGTAATTTTGGCAGAGCATCTATTTCAAAAATTAGCATTTTTTGTAACTTAGTAACACAAGCAATATGTTTTTTTGTAAGATTTAATACTTTAATTACGGCATCATTATTTTTTAAATTAAATAATTGCTTACCTTTCTTTTGATTAGTTACAAGAGATTCAGTATTACTAATAAATCCTTTAGCGTTTTTGGATACAATTAAGAGCTCTTTATCGATTGATGAAAGTAATCCAATAACCTTATCATTCGGCATACTATCGACAAAATAAATAAATGATTTAGGATTACTATTTCCACCTGGTAAAATATTTGGATCTAACGTGTACACTTTACCAGAAGAAACAAACAAAAGTATTTTTTGATTTGAATTTAAATTAACTGAAAATAGATTTTCTTTTTTTATTTTTTCAATTTCCTTTTCATCAGTTATCTCTTTAATTCTCTTTAGCTGAAAATCTTTATTAATGATAACGGTGAATTTTTCAATTTCTTTAAATTCATCAACACTAATCTCAATATCATTATTTTGTTCTGATGAAATTAAAGATTTTCTCTCCTTTATATGAGTATCTAAATCACTCTTTATAAGATCTAATTCACTTACTATAAATTTATCTAATGTTTTTTTATCATTTATTAATTTATTAAGATATTTTAACTCTTCATTTAATTTTTGGATTTCATCTTTAATATTTTTTTCATCAATCTTTCTAAGAGATCCTAAACGCATACTTAAAATTGACTCACATTGTAAATCTGATAATTTATATTTTTTTATTAATTCTTTTTTGGGATTATCTTTTGTTCTTATTATTTTAATTATAGAATTTAAATTTTTAAAAACAATTTGATAACCCTTAAGAATTTCTAATCTTTTTTTTATTTTTTCAATATTAAATTTAGATTTTCTTTTGATTGCAACTTTTCGATGATCTAAAAAATTAGAAAGTATTTCAATAATACCAATTTGTTTTGGTTCTATACCATCAATTAATACATTAAAATTACAAGAGTACTTAATAGATAAGTCAGTTAATTTAAAACATAAGCTTATTAATTTTTCTGCATCGATATTTCTAGTCTTTGGTTTTAAGACTATTCTAATATTTTCATCAGACTCATCAACTACATCATCCAGAGGTAATTTTTTATTATTTATATTAATAGTAAGTTGTTCGATTATTTTAACTTTATTAACTTGATATGGAATTTCAGTAATAATGATTTGATACAAACCATTTTTCATTTCTTCTATTTGGTATTTAGCATTAATATTAAATGAGCCCTTACCATTTTTATAAATTTGTTTTTTTTCATTGCTGTCTAAAATTATTTCACCACCTGTGGGAAGATCTGGTCCATTAATAATTTTTAAAATTTCAGATAGAGAAGCTTTATCTTTTTTAATTATTAATTTTATTGCATCAATTAATTCAATAATATTATGAGGAGGAATATTAGTGGCCATTCCCACAGCTATTCCCATAGCTCCATTAATTAGAATATTAGGAAGTTGAGATGGTAGAACCACAGGTTCTAAATTTTGGCCATCGTAATTATCTTTAAAATCTACAGAGTTTTCTTCGATACCATCAAAAAAATAATTTGTATAATCTTGTAATCTTGCTTCAGTGTATCGCATTGCTGCAGGATTATCTCCATCAATATTTCCAAAATTACCCTGACCATCTACTAATGTAATTCTTGTAGAAAAATCTTGAGCCATTCTTACCAAACTATCATAAATAGCTTGATCTCCATGAGGATGAAATTTTCCCATTACATCACCAACAATTCTTGCACACTTTTTATAACTTGAACTTTTGAAAAGTTTTAGTTGATACATTGAATAAATAATTCTGCGGTGAACAGGTTTTAACCCATCTCTCACATCAGGTAATGATCTTGAAACAATAGTTGATATTGCATAAGAAAGATATTTTTCACTAAGGATAGTATCTAAATTGGATTCAATTATTTTGTTCATTTTTTTCTAAAAAACTCATTATGTTTTTCTTAAATAAAATATACTGATTTGGCAATTTATGATTTAAATTTGATAAATGATTTTTGATAAAAATAATTTCAAAAATTTTAAAAAAATTATTTAAAGAGTTATAATCAAATGTAACATTAGAATTATTTACAAAAAGATGATGAGGAAAATCAATAGTATAATTTGAGTAATTTTCTTTAAATTCTAAAGTATCTGTATCAAAATATTTTAATCTATTATTGTTAACATAATCTAATTCGTATCCAATATATTTAAGTAAATCAAATAAGTAGATACAAAAGAAATTTAACCATTTTTTTTTATTAATCATAATTTCTAAAAAATCTTTAGAAATTTTATATATTTGGTTTATTTTTTGTCCTTCAATTACTGAGGTATTTATTAAATACATAACAGTAAGTAAGCAGCTAAGTTTATATTTATCATTAATAACACTTGATAAATATGGTTTAGATAATTCAGCTTTTATTGATGGTGGACGGTTCCCGATATATGTCACATCTAAATTTAAAAAAAAACCAAGTTGCATTATATTTTTTTTACTCTTTGAAAGCCCGCCGTATACAATTCCTGATAATACCTCATCTGTATCTGATAAAAATTTAATTAACAGATCATTATCTTTGAAAACTTTTGTATGTATAAGAATACCGTTAAATTTTTTTTGCATCTGATGAAATAATATTAATATAAAGATGGGTTTTTACATTTAAAATATTAGAAATTTCTTTTTGACTTTTTACTCTGATATCTTTTATTTTAGATCCTTTTCTTCCCAATAATATTTTTTTGTATCTGTCATTTTTAATAATAATATCTTGCTTTACTTTTAGCTGTCCATTTTTCAAATATTTAAAAGTTTTATTAGTTACTTCTATATTATATGGAATTTCTTTATGAATTAATGATAGTATCTCATTTCTTGTGCATTCATTGGTGATAAAAATATCATCTTTGTCTGTGATTTCATCGTCATTATATAGCCATTTCCCATGTTTTGATTGTTGAAAAAGATAATCAATTAAATTTTCAAAACCTAATTTTTTTTTAGCTGATATATTAAAAAATTTTTCAATTTTATATTTTTCTCTTATTGATTTTATATGCTTAAGTATATTTTCTGCTTTTATTAAATCAGTTTTATTAAATATTATTGAAATATTTTTTTTTAATTCATAAAGTTTAGGAAAGTCATTTTTTAAATCATTTAATTCAATTTTTTTAGAATCAATTAAATACAAAATAATATCTGATTGATTTAAGGCTTCCCATAAATTTTTCTTTAATTTAGTTTTTTGAGATTTATTATCTCTAAGAAAGCTAATACCAGGTGTATCATATAGAACTAGTTGAGTATTTTTAATATTAATAATACCAATTACAAATTCTTCAGTAGTATTGATTTTTTTGTTTGTTATTGAAATTTTTTCTCCAACAAGATTATTTAAAAGAGTTGATTTTCCTGCATTAGTCTTACCGACAAGACTAATTTTTAATATTTTTCTTTTCATTAATTTTTTTTAATGCAATTTCTGCAGCGTTTCTCTCAGCGTCTCGTATTGAAGAGCCTTTTGAATTGATCTTATTTAAATTTACAACTTTAACTGAAACAGTGAATGTGGGAGAATGAGGCGGTCCCTCTTTTTTGATTAATTTATATTCAGGAAGTTTTTTATAAATTTGTTGAGATTTTTCTTGCAATAATGTTTTTGGGTCTAAGGTTTTAGAAATTTCAATATCTAGATATTTTGACCAAAATTTTCTTATAAAATCAGATGATGGATTATATCCTCCATCTATAAATATTGCTCCAATTAATGATTCAACTGAATCTGAAAAAATTGAATTTAACATTTTATTATTTTTTTTCTTAAAATTGTATTGAAGCACATCTTCTATTTGTAATTCTTGAGAAATTTTGAACAAAAATTTTTTTTGAACTAAATAAGAATATTTTTTGGATAAATCACCTTCATTAAATTTTTTATATTTTGAAAATAATAAATTTGCTATTATTAATCCTAGTACTCGATCACCTAAAAATTCAAATCTTTCAAATTCATTGATTTTAATTTTTCTTTCATTTTCTAAATAAAAACTTGGATGGGTTAGGGATTGAATTAATAATTTGTTATTTTTAAACTTATAATTTATCTTTTTTTCAAATAGTTTGAGTTTTTTACTTTCTATCATTGAATTTTTTGAAAAATTCTTTCGTATCTAATTGAATTCGGCCATTTCCATAACTGTAAAAATCTTGCATTTTCTAAAGAAAAGAAAATAAACTGCGCTTTACCAACTAAATTTTCATAAGGAATGAATCCAACTGTACTTATAAATCTACTATCTTGTGAATTATCTCTGTTATCACCCATTACAAAGAAATGATTTTCTGGCACATTAAATAACTGAGTATTATCAGCTATACCATTATCTGTTATGTCAAGTATATTGATTTCTTTATTAAAAAAATATTCATTATACATCCTGACTCTTTTGTTACTCGTATTATTATCTGTGTCTATAAAATCATTTAATTTTTTTCTTAAGACTTCTGATCCATTAATAAAAATAATACCATTTTTAATTTCTATTTTATCACCTGGCAAACCAATAACTCTTTTAATATAATCAGTTCTATTATTTTCAGGAGTTTTAAATACCACAACATCGCCTCTTTCAGGTGTATTCGAAAATATTTTTCTAGGAATTAAAGGTACTGAAAATGGGAGAGAATGTTTTGAAAAACCGTATGAATATTTAGAAACGAAAATAAAATCTCCAACAAGTAGATTAGGCTTCATTGATCCCGAGGGTATATTGAATGGCTCAAAAATAAATGATCTAATTAATAAGGCTATAAATATTGCTATAATTATAGATTTGATATTCCCAAAGAAATTGCTATTTTTTGATCTAAACATAGATAGTTACATTTGCAATAGCATATTTTTTTTCATCGGAAAGTGACACTTCAATTTTTGTATCTGATGCTTTATCCATATTTCTAAAAATATCTTTAGCTTTACCATGAAGTTTAATGAATGGTTTACCATATTGATTATTTACAACCTCAATATCTTTCCAAAATACACCCCTAGCTAATCCAGTACCCAAAGCTTTTGCACAAGCTTCTTTAGCAGCATATCTTTTTGCATATGACTCTACTGAATTTAATCTTTTGTCTGATCTCTCTATTTCATTGTCACTAAAACATTTTTTTTTAAATCTATTTCCATATTTTCTAATCACTTTCCTGATTCTCATAATATCAATAATATCTATGCCATTTCCATAAATCATTTTTAACCTTTTAGTCTCTCTAAAGAAGATACTTCTTTTTCCATTCTTAATGCTGCAATGATGTTTTGTAAATGATTTGCATCTCTAACCTCGATGTCTATTATAATCTCAAAAAAATCCGATTTTCTTACGGAAAAAAGAATATTTGAAATATTACCATTATTTTTTGCAATAACAGTAGTGACCTTTCCCAGACTTCCAGGTTTATTAAATAAAACTACTACAATTCTTGCATTTGATACAGTTTCTAAATTATTTTCATTATCCCATGAAATATTTAACCATCTATCGGGTGTATCTTGGTATGATGTAAGTGTATCACAATCAAGCGTATGAACAGCTACACCTATACCAGCAGTTACTATACCTACTATACTATCTCCTTTTAGTGGAGAACAACAACCCGCGAGATGATATGACATTCCAGCAGTCAATCCTTTTAATTTTATAGGATTTTGAATATTTTCATTAAATTTAGAAACTGGAACAAAATTATATTCGGGGTAAATTTTTTTAATTACTGATAGTGCTGTTATTTCTCCAGAGCCTATTGAAGCATATAAATCGTCAATTGATTTATACTTAAAATCATCAAGTATTTTTTGTTCAGTATTTCTATTGAATTCATAATTTTCTTTTTGGAAATAGTTTATTAATATTTCTCTTCCAAAAATTATATGCTCATCTCTCTTTTTAAATCTAGAAAATCTTCTTAGCTGAGATTTAACTTTTGTAGTAACTGCAAATCTTTGCCACAAAGGTGATGGTTGTGAAGACTCTGATGTAATTATTTCTATTTGGTCGCCATTTTTTAAAATAGTTTTTAATGGTTGCAACTTATCATTAATTTTTGCAGCAACACATCTATCACCAATTTGACTATGTATAGCGTAAGCAAAGTCTATAGGAGTAGCATTTTTAGGTAATTCTATTAAATCTCCTTTTGGAGTAAAAACAAAAATATCATTTTGAAAAACTTTTAATTTTGAATTTTGGATTAATTCATCTTGAGTAAGTGAAGAATTCATTGAATCAACTAAGTCATACACCCACTTATATTCTCTTGCATCTTTTTCTTTGATTTTTTTTGGGTCTTTATATTTCCAGTGAGATGCCACTCCAAAATCAGCAATTTGATTCATTATATTTGAACGAAATTGAATCTCTATTTTTTTGTTTTTTGGTCCCATAACTGATGTATGCAGAGCTCTATATCCATTTGATTTAGGAGCAGAGATAAAATCTTTAAACCTTCCTTGAATATATGGGAAGTTTCTATGTATTATTCCTAAGCATCTATAACATTCTCTGGTTGAATTAGTAATAACTCTAAATGCCATAATATCTGAAAGTTGATCAAAGGAAATGTTTTTATTTTTAATCTTATTCCAGATTGAGTATGGAGATTTAATTCTACCTTCTACTTTACAAAATAAATCTTCTTGGAAAAAAATATTTTTTAATTCATATCTAATTTCATCAACAATGTTATCATCCTTCGATTTCAAATATTCTAATCTTTCTATAATGGTTTTTTTTGCATCAGGATTTATAACTTCGAATGAAATATCTTCTAATTCATCTTGCCATTCCTTCATACCTAATCGTTGTGCCAAAGGAGCAAAAACTTCTAATGTTTCCAAAGCTATTTTAGTTTTTTTATTTTCATCTTTAAGAAATTGAATTGTTCGCATATTGTGTAATCTATCAGCTAACTTTACTAGGATAACTCTTAAATCTTTAGTTGTAGCTAAAATTAATTTTTTATAATTTTCTCCAAATTTTTGATTTTTAACTTTCAATGAATATTTATTTATTTTTGTTAATCCATCAACAAGTTCGACTATTTGATTTCCAAAATTTAGATGAATTTCCTCTATATTTAAATTTGTGTCTTCAAGAGTATCGTGAAGTAGACCAGCTACAATAGAATCTGCATCTAACTTTATTGAAGTCAATATTTTTGCAACTTCCAATGGATGAGTTATAAAAGGATCACCTGATTTTCTAAGCTGATTACTATGAGCTTCTTCGCTTAATTTAAGTGCGTGCCTTACTTTATCTTGTTCTTCAGCGTTTAGATAAGAAGTAATTGATTCTATTTCTTTGTGAATTTCTTTAACCATAAATAATATTTAAATTATTTACTTAAATTATAAATTAACTTTGTTAAATATCTTGTACTTTATCTCCATCTGATGAATTATCTAAATTATCTTGTTGATTTTCAATAGGAGCTTCTTCAACTTCTTGTTTAGTATTTTCTTTATCTTGATTTGTTTCATCAATTTCTAATTCACTTACTGCAGATTGATTATCATTGCTACTATCTTCAATTTCATTAATATCTTCATCTTCTGTAAAAATACTATTTTGGTATTCTTCTATCAGATTATTTTTAAGATTTTCTACTGTAATAGTTTCTTCTGCGATCTCTCTAAGAGCAATAACTGTATTTTTATCATTATCAATTTCAACAGTGGGATCTTCGCCGGCGTGAAGCTTTCTAGCTCTATTGGAAGCAACTAACACTAATTCAAATCTACTTGGAAATTTATCAATACAATCTTCAACTGTTATTCTAGCCATATAAGGCTTATAGAGATCAAATTTTAAATGTAAATAGTTAATTATTTTTAAGCAATCTTTGCTTTTTTATGTTCCAATCCCTTTGTTTTATTGATTGTCTTTTATCGATTTTTTTCTTACCTTTCGCAATTCCACATGTAAGTTTTGCAATACCTTTATCAGAAAAATATAAAGAAATTGGGATTATTGTAAAACCTCCTTGTTTGATTGATCCAGAAATTTTGTTAAATTCTTTTTTTGTCACTAATAACTTTCTATTTCTATTTGGATCATAATTAGTATCATTTGAATTTTGATATTTTTTAATAAATGAATTTGAAAGCCATAATTCACCATTTTGTTCAATTATATATGAGCCTCTTATAGATCCTGTATTAGTACGCAAAGATTTAACTTCAGATCCAGTCAATACAATACCAGCATCTATTTTATTCGATATAGTATAATTATAATTTGCCCTATTATTAGCAGCAATTATTTTCATTTATAAAAGTTGTAAATCTTGAAGACAACTTTTGACTAGTTTCATTGTATCATTATTAATTCTAGATAATGGAAGTCTTGTATCTTGCTTACACAATCCTAATAATGAGGCAGCATATTTAACCGGTCCTGGACTTGATTCTATAAATAAAGCATTATGTAAAGATGACAATTTTAAATTTATTTCTTGAGCTTTGGAAATATCTCTTTCTTGCCATGCTGAATGCATCTCTGAACATAATTTTGGAGCTACATTAGCTGTAACAGATATACAGCCGTGTCCACCTTGTACTAAGTACGCTAGAGCTGTTCCATCTTCTCCAGAGAGATAACAAAAATCATTTTGCATTTTTTTTCTGGTCAGTAATGGTCTAAATAAATCATTAGTCGCATCTTTAACCCCAATGATATTCTTTATTTTTGATAACTCAATCATTGTTTCAATAGTCATATCGACAATTGATCTACCAGGAATATTATATATGATTATTGGAATATTAGTTTTATCAGCAATTGTTTTAAAATGCTCGTATAATCCTAATTGAGTTGGTTTATTATAGTATGGTGTAACGATTAAAGCGGCATCAGCTCCTGATTTTTCTGCGTGATCAGTATATTCTATTGCCTCTAAAGTATTATTTGAACCTGTACCAGCTATAACAGGAATTCTTTTGTCAGTAATTTTTATTGTTTCTTCAATTATTTTTTTATGTTCATCGTGTGATAATGTTGGAGATTCTCCAGTAGTGCCGCATGGAACAAGTCCATGTGATCCATTATCAATCAAGTAGGTTAATACTTTATGCAATGAATCGTAATCAACTTTATCTTCAATAAATGGTGTAATAACAGCTGGTATACTTCCTTTAAACATTTTATATGGCGGAGAGAGAGGGATTCGAACCCTCGGAAGGAATTACTTCCTTCGCAGGTTTAGCAAACCTGTGGTTTAAGCCACTCACCCATCTCTCCTGTAATTGTTTCATATTGCTTAATTGATGTAATAACGAAAATAGACAGGAATCTCAACATTATTTAATTAATATTTAAAATAATGTTAACAATGAAGGAATTATTAAAAAAGCATTTCTTAGCTTGAGTTACAAATTCATTGTGCCCATAGCGTGCCTAAAAATTTTATTAAATTAAATTAATTCTTTCAAAAAACCAATATAACCCAACACTCGATATTAATATAGAAGATGGAACTTGAAAAAAAATTCTATAATTTTTATTTTTTGCAAAGTTTAAAGCAATTAATAGATATAAAGCTAATACTATAGATATTTGAGCAACTTCAATACCAAGATTAAACGAGATGAGATTTACAAATAAATCACTGCTCTTATAACCTATATCACTCAAAACTAATGCAAATCCTAAACCATGAAGTAATCCAAAAAATAAGATTACAACATATCTTAAATATTCCTTTATATATTTTTTAAAAATATTTTCTAATCCGATATAAACTATAGAAAGTGCAATGATAGGTTCAACAATTTGAGGATTGATTCTCATTAAAGATAAAGAAACAAATATAAGGGTAATTGAATGAGCAATAGTAAAGATAGTTATTTGAGAAATTAATTTTTTTAAAGATGATGAAAATAAAAAAAGTCCAAATATGAATAAAATATGATCTAATCCTTTTGGAATTATATGTTGAATTCCTAATACAAAAAATTTTGCAAAGCTATTAAATGTTTTACTAAAATTATTTTCCTTAAATGAAAATAGACTTGATTCAATTCCTGATTGCAAATATTCTGTTACTAATTCGTCTTCTACTTTGTTATTGTTATTCTCTCTTAAAATAATTGGGCCGTAGTTTTTGACCCACCTAAATGTAAATTGTTCAGATTTTTTATCTAATAAAACTCTAAAATAAACATGTGTATCTCTACTTATTTCAAAATTTTTAATATCTTCAACTTCAGTTTTAATTAAAGTAATTATCTTTGATTCATTATTAATTTTAATATTAATATTAGAACTTATTTCACTCCAAGAATTTTGAAACATTTCTTGAAGATCTTTTTTGCTTAAAATTCTAAGTTTATCATAAATTTCACTTAGTGATGAAGAATCTGTATTAGAAACAGTAGATGCATCAATATTAGATAATATCAATTCAGCGTTTAATCTTATTTTAAAGTTCAAATATTTTTCATCATAAGTAAAATCTGCAATAGATGGCTTGATTTCATGACTAATAGAAGATGTTGAAAATAAATTTAAAAAACATACTAGAATTAAAAATAGATATAACTTTATAATTTTTATATAAGAGAACATGATGAAATTTACCTTAAAAAGATTAATATTTATTATTATCTTAACTTCAATAACAAAAATCTCTTTATGTCATGAATTTTGGATTGATCCAAAAAATTATCACTTATCAAATAATGAAAAAGCTGTGGCGAATATCTTTATAGGAGAAAATTTTGAAGGATCACCAATACCATTTACAAAAGAATATTTTAAAATTGCATTCCTTCATGCTGAAGATAATAAATTAAAAATTAAAGGTAGATTAGGTGATATTCCCGCTCTTAATATTAAAAAAGCGTTCAAAGGATTAAATGTAATACAAGTTGAATCAGTTACTAAATATGTTGAGTATGAAAAATTAGTAAAATTTGAAATTTTCACAAGAGAGAAAGGATATCCAAATTTAGCTCAAAAACATAGAGAAAATAACTACCCAGAAAATTTTTTTGAAAGTTATAAAAGATATGCAAAGTCATTAATTAGCGTGGAAAATTTTGATGGTAAAGATATCGATACAAATATGGACTTTGAATTAATTTTTTTAGACAATCCTCTTAAAAATTTAAATGAAAGTAAAAGAATTCTATTAGAATATAAAAATAAAATACTAGCTGATCATAAGGTTTCTATTATGAGTTTAAATAATGGTTATTTTAGAAAAGAATATGTCAGAACAAACAAGGGTGGATATTTTTATTACTTATTTAAAGAAAACACAAAATATCTAATTGAAAGTGTTGTTATAATTGAAGGCAGTAATAAGAAAAAAGATAATTATGCTAAATGGCATTCGTTGTGGACTTCTTATACATTAAAAACATCCAATAAATGATTTAAGAGTGTTGAATTGCTATTAAAAATTTTATGAATAATTATAATATTAAAGATAAATAAAAATGACTAATACAAATATAATAAAAGATTTTTTTGAAGGAAAAATAAAACTCTGGAAATCCTATTGGTTAGTTGGTGAACTACTAAATGGTATTGTTTTACTTGTAATATTTAATCTTGAAATTTATTTTTTTAATACAGATAGCTCTGTTTCGCAAATACCTTTTTTAGATTTTACTAATCTTGCGCTAATCTCAAAAATTTTTATTTTTATTTGGACAATATTTATTTCTATTGGAATTTGGAGAGCAGCAGAAAACTACAAAGGAAGTATTATTTGGATAGTTTTAACATTTATAATTGTTGCTTATAGATGCTATTCTTTACGTTTAATTTTTTTTATTTAATTTTTGTTTTAAAATATCATTTAACATTTTTGGATTAGCTTTTCCTTTAGTTAATTTCATAGCTTGGCCAACAAAGAAACCTAATAACTTATCTTTACCTGCTAGATACTGTTCGACCATTTTTGGATTTTCTGCAATGACCTCATCAATAACTTTTGCTATTTCACCTTGATCTGTAACTTGTTGCAAACCCTTTTCATCTACGATTTGTCTAGCTGTTTTTCCTGAAGAAAACATGTCTTCCAATACATCTTTTGCAATTTTGCCAGAAATTTCATTTGTAGAAATTAACTTTATAAGTTGTCCTAAGTTTTCAGGTGATACTGGAGAGTTATTTAAATCTTGATTATTTTTGTTTAATAATGAAAACAATTCAGACGTAATCCAATTTACAACTATTTTTGCATGATTTTTTAATTCTGGATCTGAATTAATTGTTTCATTAAAATAATCAGATGTTTGTTTCTCTGCAGTTAATACTGAGGCATCATAATTAGACAATTTATAAGTCTCAATAAATTTATTCTTAAGCTCATCTGGAAGCTCTGGTATTGATGATTTAATTTTCCCTATTTCTTCTTTAGAAATTTCTAGTGGTAATAAATCTGGATCAGGAAAGTATCTATAGTCATGAGCTTCTTCTTTATTTCTCATGGGTCTAGTTTTGCCAGTAGATGTATTAAAGAGCATTGTGTTTTGTTCAATAGAACCGCCAGACTCCAATATTTCTATTTGTCTTTTTGCTTCATAATTAATAGCCTGCTTTATAAACTTAATAGAGTTTAAGTTTTTAATTTCACATCGAGTTCCATATTCATCTCCAGGTTTTCTTACTGAAATATTTACATCTGCTCTTAAAGAACCCTCTTGCATATTTCCATCACATGTATCTAAATACATTAAAATTGATCTGATTTTGGATATATACATTCCAGCTTCATCAGGCGTTCTAATGTCAGGCTCACTAACAATTTCCATTAAAGCAACACCAGACCTATTAAGATCTACATATGTTTTTGAAGGATTTTGATCGTGTAAACTTTTACCAGCATCTTGTTCTAAATGTAATCTTACAATTCTAATATCTTTCGATGTTCCATCTTTAAAATCAATTGTAACTTTTCCTTCTCCTACAATTGGATATTTGTACTGACTAATTTGATATCCTTGTGGAAGATCAGCATAAAAGTAATTTTTTCTATCAAAAACTGAATAATTATTAATTTTAGCATTTAAACCAACTCCAGTTTTTACTGCTTGCTCTACACAGTACTTGTTAATTACTGGTAACATTCCTGGCATAGCAGCATCAACTAAAGATACTTGGCTATTTGGTGATGAACCAAATTTTGTTGATGATGAAGAAAATAATTTGGAATTGGATTTTACCTGAGCATGTATTTCAAGACCTATTACCATTTCCCAATCATACTTTTTACCTTTTATTAAATCATTCATATGATCTTTCTAGAGATACAGCGGCATTAAAAACTTGTTGTTCATCAAAGTGTTTTCCTAATATTTGAATACCTAGTGGTAAATTATTTTTATCTTTCCCAAAGGGAATGGAAATACCAGGTAAGCCTGCTAAAGAAGCTGGAACCGTAAACACATCATTTAAATACATTTTGATAGGGTCATTTTGTTTTTCATTTAAAGGGAATGCAGCACTTGGGGCAGTAGGAGTAACTATAAAATCACACTCTTTAAAAGCTTTATTAAAATCATCGGCTATTAATTTTCTTACTTTTTGTGCCTTCAGATAATATGCATCATAATATCCTGCAGATAATACGTATGTTCCTATTAAAATTCTTCTTTTTACTTCTCTTCCAAAACCTTGAGCTCTTGTATTTTCATACATTTCATCAAGAGAATCAATTTCTTCCGATCTAAAACCATATTTTACTCCATCATAACGAGCTAAATTTGAGGAAGCTTCAGCAGGAGCAATTATATAATAAGTAGGAAGTGCATATTTAGTATGAGGAAGTGAAATATTTTTAATTTTAACACCTTTTTTTTCTAAAACCTTGATAGCATCTTCCCATATCTGACTTATTTCCATTGGTGTACCATCAATAGAATACTCCTTTGGTATACCAACAGTTTTCCCATTTAGATCATCATCTAAATTTTCAAAATAATTTGGAATATCTACTTTAGCACTTGTACTATCTCTTTGATCAAACCCAGCTATTGATTGTAATAATATTGATGCATCTTCAACATTATGAGAAAAAATTCCTGCTTGATCCAAACTAGATGCAAATGCAGCTATACCCCATCGTGAACATAAACCATATGTTGGTTTGATACCAACAACACCACAAAAGCTAGCTGGCTGTCTTATTGATCCGCCTGTATCTGTTCCAGTTGCCCCTAAACATAAATCTGCAGCAACTGCGGCCGCGGAACCACCAGAAGATCCACCAGGAGCTAAAGGCTCATTCTCTTTTGATAGGGGATTAATTGTATTTCCAAAAAAACTTGTATTAGTAGCTGAGCCCATAGCAAACTCATCTAAATTTGTTTTTCCAACAAAAATAGATCCTTCATCTAATAATTTTTGAGTAATAAATGATTCATAAGTTGGATTAAAATTTTCTAAAATCTTTGAAGCTGCAGTTGTAGGCATACTTTTAGTACAAAATAGATCCTTAATTGCAATTGGAATACCTTTTAATTTTTTTGCTGAATTATCATTCTCTAAGTTATCTATCTGCTTTAAAACATTCTCTTCGCTAAAATGAATAAAAACATTTAAGTTTTCATTTTCCTTAACTCTTTTTAAGTAATCCTGATTTAATTCTCTTATTGATATTTTTTTTGTATCGAGATCTTTTAAGGTTTGTTTCAAAGATGATTTAGACATTATTCTACCACCTTTGGTACTGCAAAAAAACCTTCGAGTTTATCAGGAGCGTTTTCAAGAATTTCCTCACTAGAATTAGTATCATTAGATATATCTTCTCTTTTAGGTAAAATTGATGATGATATGTTACTTAACGGTTCTACATTTTCAGTATTAACTTCATTTAATTGCTCTACCCAGTCTAAAATGGAATTAAGATCCTTAATATAATCTTCAGATTCTTTATCATCTAACTTTATTCTAGATAGACGAGCAATTTTATTTATTGTATTTTTATCAATCTTCAATTTATGAGCTCCATTATATGAATGATCAAAATAATTTAATCGATGGCCTTAATACATCACAAATACTTGTAGGTCTAGACCTAGGAACTAAAACGATTGGTGTTGCAGTAAGCGATAGATCAAAAATAATCGCTACACCTCTTTCAATTATCCAAAGAAAAGGAACTAATAAAGATTTAATTATCATGAAAGATATTTTGAAAGAGTATGAAATTGGAGGATTTATTCTTGGTCTGCCGATTAGCCTGGATAATAGTGAAAACAAACAAAGCCAATTAGTAAGAGATTTTAATATTAATCTTCAAACCTTTTTTAAGAAACCTACAGCTCTTTGGGATGAAAGATTTTCATCAGATGTAATCTTTAAAGAAATGAGAAAGGCCGATTTGAGTAAAACAAAGATAAAAAGTAAACTTGATCAACAATCGGCTGCTTATATCTTACAAGGATACTTAGATAGATATAGAAATAATTAATAAATTAGTTTACACATACTTACACATTATTGACACATATGAATTCAAAGCTACTTAAATCAGGACACATAAAATTATATAAAAGAGAAAATTCAAAATATTGGCAAATGAAAGTGAAAATGCCAAAATTAAAAGCAATCAGATCATCTACAGGTTCAAAAATTCTTAAAGACGCAGAAAAAATAGCTTTAAAATATTATTCATCAATTTCTTCAAAAACAAATATCAAATTAAAAAGAAGTAAAAATATTTTTAAAAAAATTCATTTAGTAGAAACAGCTGATTTAACCAAGAAAGAAATTGGGCACATTTTAGATGAATCTAAAAAATATATTACTTTTAATAAAAGGAAAATTAAAAAAATTAATGTTTTAGAAGGAAGAACAATATTTAATCTTTTTTTTGAAGATTCAACAAGAACAAGAACAAGTTTTGAAGTTGCTGCTAAAAGGCTGGGAGCAGATCTCATTAATGTAGTGGTAAAAGATAGTTCTATTAATAAAGGTGAGACCTTACTCGATACTATGACTACTATTAATTCAATGAATCCTGACGTTTTAATTGTCAGACATCCAGAGGAAGGAATTAGTAAAAAAATTTCAGAAACAGTAGATGCGTCTGTAATTAACGCTGGTGATGGTAGTCATGAGCATCCCACACAAGCGTTATTAGATGCACTTACTATAAAAAATAAATTTGAAAATTTTGCAAAATTAAAAATTGCTATATGCGGGGATATTTTACATAGTCGTGTTGCTCGATCAAACATAATCATACTATCAAAGTTAGGTGCAAAAATAAATGTTATTGGGCCTAAAGAATGGTTACCAAAAAGTTTAAATAAACTACCTGTGAACGTTTATACAGAAATGAAAAAGGGATTACAGAATTGTGATATTGTTATGATGCTACGTATTCAAAAAGAAAGAATAGTTGGGAAAATAATGCCAAATCAAAAGACTTATTTTAAAAAGTATGGTTTAGATTACAATAAACTTAAATATGCAAAAAAAAATGCTTTCGTTATGCATCCAGGTCCAATGAACCGTGGTGTAGAAATAGACTCCAAACTTGCCGATGACGTCACGAGGAGCTTAATACAAGAACAGGTCGCTATGGGTGTTGCAGTACGAATGGCATGCTTAGACTTAATTATTAAAAACAGAGATGACTTTAGTAAGTAGTTTATCATTAATCATATTGTTTTATGTAATAGGATCATTACCCTTTGCATTGATTTTTACAAAATTATTTGGCTTGGGAGATATTAGAAAGGTTGGTTCTGGAAATGTAGGTGCAACAAATGTTTTAAGAACAGGAAATAAATTTGTAGCATTCATTGTTCTTTGTTTTGATATTTTTAAAGGCTTTCTTCCGTTCTTCATTTTACAAATGTATTTTCAAGATATTTCTTTATTGAATAAAATACTTCTCTGTCACTTTGCCATATTAGGTCACATCTATCCTGTCTGGTTGAAATTTAAAGGTGGAAAAGGTGTTGCAACGTATATTGGTTTCTTATTTGGTCTTAATCCTTACATTGCACTTTTATTTTTATTAGTATGGCTTGTTACTGCTTTTGTAAGTAAATACTCTTCTCTTGGATCTTTAATTGGAATTTTAGTAGCTCCAGCTTATTATATTTTTATTAATTTTAATTTTTATATTCTAATTTTCTTTATTTATTTAACTTTAATTATTTATCTTAAACACACAGAAAACATTAAAAGACTCGTAAACAAAACTGAAAGTAAAATTAAATTATCCAAGTAAAAATATACTTTTTTTTAAAATTTCTTGACGAATTATCTTTAAACTGAAATTTGGGGCCAAAATTTATGAATGTATTAATTGTTGAATCACCATCAAAGGCAAAGTCTATTAATAAATATTTAGGCTCTGACTTCAAAGTTCTCGCAAGTGTGGGACATGTTCGAGATTTATCAGCAAAAAATGATGCGATTGATACTGAAAATGATTTCCAAATGAAGTGGGAAACCAGTGATCGTGGAAAAAAAGTGATAAAAGAAATAACAGATGCAGCAAAAAAATCTGAAAATTTATATCTAGCCACTGACCCCGACCGTGAAGGTGAGGCTATAGCTTGGCATGTAGAAAAACTACTTAGAGATAATTCATCACTTTCAAAATTAAATATTCACCGTGTTACATTTAATGAAATTACAAAAAATGCAGTTCTTGATAGTCTTAAAGAGCCAAGAGAAATAGATGAAAATCTAGTTAATGCTTATCTTGCAAGAAGAGCTTTAGATTTTCTTGTCGGTTTTACACTTTCTCCAGTACTATGGAGAAAATTACCAGGATCAAAATCAGCAGGTAGAGTTCAATCTGTTGCTTTAAGAATAATAAGTGAAAGAGAACTTGAAATAGAAAAATTTATTCCACAGGAATATTGGTCTTTACAAGGCGAGTTTAGAAATAAAGAAGATAAAATCATTAATTCTAGACTAACAGTTTATGATGGGAATAAAGTAGATAAACTTGATATTAAAAATGAGAGTGAAGCGACAAAAATATTTAATGATATTAAAAATTCTACTTTCACTGTTGGAAATATCACAAAAAAAGAAGCTAGAAGAAATCCCTACCCTGCTTTTACTACATCAACAATGCAAATTGAGTCTAGTCGTAAACTTGGTCTTAGTGCGAGTCAAACAATGCGTACAGCTCAACGCCTTTATGAAGGAACAGACATTAAAGGAGAAACAACTGGCTTAATAACTTATATGCGTACAGACAGTGTCGTCATGTCAAAAGAAGCCATTAACCAAGTTCGAGGTTTTGTTACTGATAATTATGGTGCAAACTATTTACCAGAAGCGCCAAGAGTTTATAAATCTAAGGCGAAAAATGCCCAAGAAGCACATGAATGTATTAGGCCAACAAATATTTACCTAACACCAAAAGATATTAAGCAATACATTACCTTAGAAGAATATAAGCTATATGAAATTATTTGGCAAAGAGCGGTAAGTTCACAAATGGCAAGTGCTGTATTAGATCAAGTAGCTGTTGATATTACAAACGAAGATAAAAAAATTGTTTTACGAGCAAATGGATCAACAATTAAGTTTCCTGGGATGTACAAAGTTTATCAAGAAGCTAAAGATGATGACAAAGATGAAGAAAAAGAAACAATTCTTCCTGCCATGAGTGAAGGAGAGAGTTTAAATTTAAAAGAACTTGAAAAGACACAACATTTTACCTCCCCTCCTCCTCGTTACACCGAAGCAAGCTTAGTTAAAAAACTTGAAGAACTTGGTATTGGCAGACCGTCTACTTATGCTTCTATTATTAAAGTTCTACAAGATAGAGATTATGTAATTTTAGACAAAAAACGTTTTAATCCTCATGATAGAGGAAGAATAGTATCGATATTTTTAGAGAAATATTTCAATCAATATGTCGAATATGATTTTACCGCTGATCTTGAAAATCAACTTGATGAAATTTCTGATGGTAAGCTTGATTGGAAAGAGGTTCTAAGAAAATTTTGGGAAACGTTTAAACAACTTTGTGATGAAACTGTAGGTAAATCCAACAGAGAGGTTATTGATGTTCTAGATGAAGCCTTGGGTCCTCATTTCTTTCCACCAAACGGAGCAGATGAAAAAAGGAAATGTCCAACCTGCGATAATGGAAGACTAGGAATAAAAGTTGGCAAGTTTGGAGGTTTTATTGGTTGCTCTAATTATCCTGATTGCAAATACACAGTTCAGTTTAATCAACTAAATGACAAAGATGGCGCTGCTCTTAGTGGACCAAAAGAAATTGGTATTTATCCTGAAACAGGAGAAATGATTACTCTTCGAAAAGGTCCTTATGGATTTTATATGCAAGTTGGTGAAGGGACAAAAGAAAAGAAGCCAAAAAGAGTTTCTATTCCTAAAAATTTTGAACCAGATGAAATAGGATTAAACACAGCAATCCAACTACTTGGCTTACCACGTAAATTAGGATTTCATCCGGAAACAAATAAAACGGTTAGTGCCGGTATTGGAATGTATGGACCATATATTTTGCATGATAAAAAATATAAAGCTCTAGAAAAAACAGATAATATTCTTGATATTGAACTTGAAAGAGCCATTGAATTAATTGCTAAACCTACACAGAGAGGTAATGCGACGTTAAAAACATTTGGAGAGCATCCAACAGAAAAGAAAAATATTACTGCCCATGATGGAAAATTTGGACCATATGTAAAATGTGGAAAAATAAATGCTTCAATTCTTGGTGATCAAACAATTGATAGCTTAAAACTAGAAGATGCCATTAGGTTAATTGATGAAAGAAAAGCTAAAATGGGTCTCAAAAAAAAGAAAAAAACAGTTAAGAATTGAATTAAGCTGAAATAGTTTTAAATAGAGAATATGGCAAAAAATATATCTCTATCAACAATTAAAACTTTCAAAAATAAATTTCTAAGAAATAATAAAAATACAGCATCAAGAAATGCATTAATTAAAAATGATTTAGCTAATGTTGCACTCAATTGGGAAAACTTTAGTCAAATCAATCATAATTTTTCTAATCTAATAAAAAAAGAACTACCTGCAACAAACCAAATGGCATCAGGTAGATGTTGGGGATTTGCAGGATTAAATCTTATGCGTTTGCAAGTTGTTGATAGCCTTGAATTAAATACATTTGAGTTTTCACAAAATTATTTCATGTTTTGGGATAAGTTAGAGAAAGCAAACTATTTTTTAGAGAATATTATCAAATCAAGAGATGAATCATATGAGAGCAGATTAATTACTCATCTTTTAAAAGCACCTGTGCAAGATGGTGGACAGTGGGATATGTTTGTAAATTTAATTAACAAGTATGGTGCAGTTCCAAAAGATGTAATGCCTGAAACAAATCATAGCAGTAAATCTGGTGCCATGAATTATATTTTGACTCACAAATTGAGAGAGTTTGCTTCTATACTAAGAAAGAAACCAGCTAAAAATTCTGGAGCCCTAAAAAAAGACATGATGGAAACAATTTATAATCAACTAGCAATGTTTCTTGGCCAACCACCAGATGTTATCAATTGGTCTACTCGAAATAAAGATAACAGACACATTGTCATCTCAGATATGACGCCAATTGATTTCTGTAAAAAATATGCTGATATTAATATTAAAGATAAAGTTTGCTTAATCCATGCACCGATGAGCAATAAAAAATTTAATACAATGTATACAGTTGAATATCTTGGTAATGTTGTTGAAGGACAAATTATTAAATATCTTAATGTAGATATTAAAGAATTAAAAAAATCTGCAATGGACTCAATTAAAAACAATGAAGCTGTGTGGTTTGGTTGTGATGTTGGGAAACGTTTTAGTCGTGATATGGGTGTACTTGATATGGGCATTTACGACTATGAAAATGTCTTCCAAACTTCATTTAAAATGAATAAACAGACTCGTCTAGAGTATGGTGATAGTGAAATGACTCATGCCATGCTTTTAACAGGTGTCGATATTAAAAAAAGAAATTCAACTAAATGGAAAATTGAAAATAGCTGGGGAACAAAAAGTGGCAATCAAGGATATATGATGATGACCGATGAATGGTTTGATGAATATACCTATGAAGTTGTCATTGATAAAAAATATCTAAACAAAAGACTTTTAAAATACTTAGATATGGAACCAGTAGCGCTAGCACCTTGGGATCCAATGGGTGCTTTAGCTAGATAAATTGAATAAAGAAAACGCATCTAAAATTTGGAAGCTAATTCAAGAAACAGGTGATTTTTTAAAAGGAAAATTAACTGATCACCCGAATCATCCAAAGGGGAGAAATCCTTATGCTCATGTTGCTTTAGAGGTAAAAAATCATTTTGGTATGACCTATAAAGATATACCTGATGAAAAATTTAATGAAGTTATTAATTATCTTGAAGAAATAAAATCTAATCCTGAATAGCTGTTCTTTGATTACCTTGAATTGGTAAGAAAATAATAAAGATTGAAACTATAGCCATCATTATTGCATTAATTAAAAACAAATAAGTAAACTCTAAAGTTATGGAATATATTTCTGAAATTAAGAATACCGAAATTGGTCCTGATCCAAATGCAAGAATAAACTTAATTCCGTATACTACACCATGATACTTTTGGGGTGTAAATTTCCCAAGTAAGAGATTTTCTGTAGGCAGAATACTTGCATTAAATACGGCAGCTAGAATACATAACACTACTAAAGAGTAACCAGATATGTAGGCTATTCCTAGGTAGCAAGGAAACTGAAGAAATATACCAATTAAGTAAATAGTTTTTAAATTAAATCGATCAGCAAGTAAGCCTCCAACAAATGTTGTTGCACCAGAAATAAAATAGATAATTGCTATCATAAATCCAATTTGAATTGAGCTTGTGTTACCAATTCGTATTTCAAATACTTTTGGTAAGGCTGTTTGTGTATTGTGAAAAGATAATCCAAGAGCAAACATTGATAATAACATTATTAATGCAATTAAAATCATCTCATTACGGGAATGATCTTGATCATCATTTTTAATAAAATAATTTTTGTAAGATATTTTATCAATTAAGATTAAGTAAATAAGAATAAACCCAATAATAATTGATATTAAACCAGGTAATATAAAAGCTAGTTGCCAATTTAGTAATTCTGTTAGAGCACCAGCTACAAATGCTCCAGAGCCTATCCCTACCCCACCAAAAATACCATTTACACCAAGCGCTCTTCCCTGTTTGTTAGCTGCATGAATTACCCAAGGAATGCCTACAGGATGGTAAATTGAACAGAAAAGTCCAAGAAGTGATAAGGAAAAAAATAAAAAAGAAACTGATGTGCTTAAACCACATAAAATGGAGGCTAATCCCATTCCAATAAACATAATTGTCATTGTTCCTGAACGGGACCATTTATCACTTAACCACCCAAAAGGAATTGCCCCTAAACCAATTAGTAAAGCTCCAAGAGACCATAATCTAATTAATTGATCATAAGAAATATTCCATTCTTTTTCTATCGTCAGAACAATTACAAAATAAAATGCCGCAAACATATGCATAAGCGCATGACCTATTGATGAAAATAAAAGTGTATAAAAAGTATTATTCAAACTCTTCGTAATTAATAGAAAGAGAATTTACACAATATCTTTTGCCAGTAGGCTCAGGACCATCATCAAAAACATGTCCTAAATGGGCATCACATTTGGCACACATAATTTCAATACGCACCATTCCATGCGATCTATCAGTCTCTGTTTTAATTGCTTCAGGTGATATTTGTTCAAAAAAACTTGGCCACCCACAATAAGAATCATATTTTGTTGAACTATTAAATAATTCATTACCACAGCATTTACATTTAAAAATACCACCATTAATAATTTCAAAATTTTTACCGGAAAAAGGAGGTTCTGTTCCCTTTTGTCTTGTTACATAATATTCATCTTCTGTAAGAAGAGATTTCCATTCTTGATCTGTTTTAATTATCTTTGACATATTTAAAATTTAAGTTTGAGAGTATTATACCCAATAATATAAATATAGTTCCAATTAAATGAAATAAAGCAAATTGTTCTCCTAAAAAACTTATTGCCCAAATTGAACTAAATACCGGTATTAAGTGTAAAAATAATCCAGCTCGGTTAGCGCCTATAATTGAAACTCCCATATTCCATGAAAAAAAAGAAACAATACTTGCAAATATGGCCACATAAATAATTATTAAATAATCCGTACTATTATCAGGAATGAAAGTAGAATTTGAAGACTCTATCAAATATAGAGGTATGAGAAAAATTAAACCAATAAATATAAGTACTTCTAAAGTTGCAAGTTGAGAAAGATTTTTATCAATTTTTCTTAATAGTACTGAATACACACACCATGAAAGTGCAGCAATAAACATCCAAATATCACCACTTGTAAATTGAAAAGAATAAAGATTATTTAAATTCCCTTTTAAAATAATACAAAATGCACCAATAACAGATAAGAATATTCCAATAAATTGAAGTAAACTTGTCTTCGTTTTAAATATTAACCATGAAAAACCAATAATTAGAACTGGTGTAACAGAGTTCATAAGAGCAGAATTAATTACGAGTGTTGTTTGTAAAGATATATAAGTAAAAGAATTAAAGATTGTTACACCAAGAAATGCAATCAAACTAATTAATAATAAATTTTCTTTATAATATTTTAAATTTTTTTTTATCTCACTATACGTAAAAGGTAAAAGTATAATAAAAGCTAAAGTCCATCGAAAAAAACTTAATTTAAACGGAGACAAGTCTGTATTATATGCAATTTTACCAGCAAAAAAATTTCCAGACCAAAAAAAAGAGGAAGCAATTAATAAAATAACAGCTAATAAATATTTATTTACCACTATTTATCAACTAGCGTCATTAAAGATGACGTGTCAAATCTATTACCACCATTCTTTTGGACTTCTTCATAATATTTATCAACTATTTTTGTAATAGGAAGATTAGCGCCATTCTTATCAGCTTCATTAAAACAAATTGATAAATCTTTGCGCATCCAATCTACAGCAAAACCATAATCAAATTTGCCATCTAGCATAGTTCTATATCTATTTTCCATTTGCCATGATTGTGCCGCTCCTTTTGATATTACGCTAAGAACTTTTTCCATATCTACATTGGATTTTTTTCCAAAAGCCATTGCTTCAGATAAACCTTGAACTAATCCTGCAATACAAATTTGATTTATCATTTTAGCTATTTGACCTGATCCAGATGGACCTATAAGTTCAACTGCTTTTCCATAAGATTTGAGAACTAGTTTAACAGTATTATAATCTTTTTCATCGCCGCCAATCATAATGGAAAGAACACCTTTTTCTGCACCAGCTTGACCGCCGGATACAGGAGCATCAAGAAAACTCAATTTTTTATCTTTAAGTTTTTGATAATAATTTCTTGCTATCTCTGCAGAAGCTGTTGTGTGATCAACAATTATTGATCCTTCAGCTACATTGGAAAGAATTCCACCTTCACCTTCCATTACTTCAATAATATCTTCATCACGTCCAACACACATAAAAACAATTTCAGAATTTTGAGAAGCTTCACCAGGAGTTTTAGCCATGCTACCTTTATATTCTTGTACCCATTTTTCTGCCTTAGCTGTTGTTCTATTATAAACAGTTACATTATAACCATTTTTTTGAAGATGACCGGCCATTGGATAACCCATTACTCCTAAGCCAACAAAAGATACATTTTTAATACTCATTAAATTTCTCCTAATTTTTCTAAAATTTTAAAATTCAAATCTTCTGAATTACTTACAACTAAATTCTTATTCTTTTTTGTAAAGTCATATTTATTTTTATCAAAATCTATGTCAGAACCTCCTGCTTCTCTCACAAAAAGAATACCTGGAATATGATCCCAGGGAGATAATTTTGATAAAATAGCAAAATTTCTAATGCCAATACCTATATCTATATATTCAAAACCAATGCATCTATAAGAGTTAACTTCTTTAAATATATTTTTAAATATTTTTAACTTATCTTTAAATCCTGGTTCCCAATATTTTGTACTTATCGATCCTATAGTTTCTTCAAGTATATCTACACCTTTAGTTATAACTTTATTATTATTGATAAAAGCGCCTTCATTTACAATAGCTGAACACATAATTTTATCTAATGGTTTATAAATCCAAGAACGTAATATTTTTTCTTTAAATGTTAAAGCTATCATAATTGCAAATTTATCTCTACCATTAGCAAAATTTGTTGTTCCATCTATTGGGTCAACAGTCCAACAATATGCATCTTCATTATAAAAATTTAATATATTTTCATTTCTAGAATATTCCTCCTCACCTATAAAATTTGAAGAAGGTAAAATTTTTAACAAATTTTTTTTTAATGCTTTTTCTGCTTCTATATCAGCTGCAGTTACTAAATCAGATCCATTTTTATAATTAATGTCATCGTCTGATAAATTTTTAAATTTTGGTAAGATAATATTTTGACTCACATTAAAGCAAATGTCTTCTATGTCCTCTTGCTTTATATTATCCATTTATACATGCTTCAGTATACATTTCTGCTAGTTTCAATGTATTATTGCCAATTTTACCATTATTAATTTTTTTATTATCAATTTTTAAAATAGGAGTAATAAAACTTCCAGAGCTTGTTAAAAATACTTCATCAGCAGTAATTAATTGCTTATGGGTAAATTGTTTTTCTATTAGTTTAAGCTTAGTTTTTTTTATAATTTTTAAAAGAGATGTTCTAGTAACTCCTTTTAAAATATCAGAATTAGCTGGATGAGTGATTAAATAATTTCTTTTTATAATCCAAATATTAGAAGATGTGCCCTCAGTAACTTTTCCATTTTGTATTAAAATTGCCTCATAAGCATTTTTCTTTTTGGCCATGTTTGCTGCTATAATATTTGGCAACAAATTTACTGTTTTAATATCACGTCTTTTCCATCTAAGATCTTGATATGTAATTGTATTTACTCCTACAAATTTTTTTCCAGGTAAATTAAAGTTTTTACTTCTAGTGTATACAATCAAGGTTGGGATTAAATTTTTATGATATTTATGTTCTCTAAATTGAATACCTCTTGTAATTTGTAAATATATTATACCATTTCTTGTCTTATTTTTCTTAATCAGATTTAGAAAAATATTATTTAGGTTTTTTTTATTGATTGTAAATTTAATTTCTAATTCACGTAGAGAATATTTTAATCTCTTAAGATGAAAATCTAAATCAATTAAATTTTTATCTAAGACTGCGATAACTTCATAAACACTATCAGCAAATTGCAATCCTCTATCCTCTATATGAATTTTTGCTGATTTAAAATTTACAAATTTGTTATTAATATAAGCAAAATTTGGCATTAAATTAAACTTTTGATAAAAGTTTCTCTAGTTTTTTTATGCAGTTTGTTTCAGCAAAAAAAACAACATCATCATTTTCTTTAAAAACAGTTTGGCTATTAGGGATTATAATTTTTTTATCTCTTACAATAGAGCCAATACGTATACCTTTAGGTAATTCTAATTCTTTAAGATTTTTATTACAGAGAAATGATTCTGACTGAATATCTGCTTCTATTACTTCTCCAAAACCTTCACCTATTGAATAATCATTTCTAATTTTTACACCTCTTACTTTTTCTAAAATTTTAGAAATTGTTATTATTTTTGGATCTATTGTCATATCAACTCCAATATTAGATAACAAAGATGAATAATTGCTATTATTAATCAAAGTTATTGACGTGTCAGCACCTGCTCTTTTAGCTAATAAAGAAGATAATATATTAACTTCATCATCTTCTGTAATTGATATACAATAACCAGCCTCTGATATATTGACCTCTTCAAGTATCTGATTATCTAATCCATCTCCACATGTCACGGTGATATTTTCTAAGTTTGATGCAAGAAATTCTGCACGTTCTTTGTTTGCCTCAACAAGTTCAGTTTTTATATAACTTTCAGAATTTTCAATTAATTGTGCAAGTGAAAATCCTATATTTCCACCACCGATAATAACAGCTTTTTTTGCCTGCAATTCTTGATGGCCAAATTCAGATAACACGTCTGTCAAATTATCAGTTTCCACAACTAGAAAGATGGTATCTTTTTTTTCAATTTTAGTTGCAGAATTTACTGTAAATTTTTGATCCCCTCTAAATACAAACATAATGTTAGCTAAATAGTCAGGAAATTTTTCTGATAATTCTCTCACAGACAAGCCGGAATGTAAAAAATTATCCTCGCATTTTAATCCAATTAATTTTAATTTTTTATCTGATAATTCAACCATGTCTATTGTGCCAGGTGAAATTAATCTTCTAAATATACCTTTAGCAACTTCTTGTTCTGGAGAAATAATTGCATCGATTGGGAAATTTTCATCATTATATAAATTTTTCCAATCAGTTTTTAAATAATCTTGTTGTCTTATTCTAGCAATTTTCTTTTTTATTTTAAATAAAGAATGACCAATTTGACAGGTAACCATATTAGTTTCGTCACTCTTGGTAACTGCAATTAGTATTTCACAGTCATTTGCACCGGCACTCTCTAAAACTGATGGCATACTAGGAATACCATTTATTGTTTTGACATCTAATGTTTCAGATACTTTATTTAATTTATTTTCATCTTGATCAATAACTGTTACTTCAAAATTTTCACGTGATAGTTTATCAGCTATGCTATATCCAACATCTCCAGCTCCACAAATAATTGTTTTCATTAATTAGTTATTCTACTTTTATATCTAATGATTTAAATTTCCTATAAAGAGCAGTTCTTTCCATGCCTGTAAATTCAGAAACTTTTGTTATATTACCATTAAATCTCTTAATTTGCGATATTAAATAATTTTTTTCAAACTCTGATCTTGCTTCTTTTAAAGACAAATCCAACGAATTGTTTGAAGAATTTGACGCAGTATCATCTCCCATTTGAAGAGCTAAATCATCAACCTCTAACTCTTTTATATTCTGATCTTGATTGAGTATTAGACTTTTCTCTACATAGTTGATTAATTGAGATATATTTCCTGGCCAATCATACATTTGTAATTTGGTCAAAGCACCTGAAGAAAATTTAAAATTTAAATTTCCTCCACTTTTTTCATTTAAATAAAAATCAAGAATTGGAAGAACATCATCTCTCCTTTCAGAAAGAGATTTAAAATTTATTGAGTCTGTTGAAATTCTATCGTATAGCCTTTTAATAAAATTACCTTTTTCAATTTCTAATTTTAAATTTTTCTCAGTAATTGTAATAATTTTATGATTTAATTTAATCTCAAGATCTTCAAAAAATTTATTGTTTTCTAGAAAATTTAAAAGTTTTTTTTGATAAATATTTGGCAGTGTTTCTATATTGAGAAGTATTAATGTATTATTGTTTGATCGATAAAAAATATTTTCATTGATTGAATTTTTATTTTCCTCAAACATTTTATCCAATGCTTCATTTGTTAGTTTTTTAAAATCAATTGATATAGGAAGCTTATCTTTATATTGTGAATTTTGATGTATTAAATTTGTGAAATGTTTTTTTCCTGTTCCAAATGGTCCTTCAATTAATAATCTAGAATTAACTGAGCTCTGCTCATTCAATTGTTTATTAATTTTTTTAATAAACTCTGAATTTCCTATTAATGGTATTGTTTTAATTAAGGTATCTTTTAAATTTTTATTTTCATTTAATAATGACGAGCTTTCTATAGCTCTCTTAGTGAGAATAATTAATTTATCACTATTGAATGGCTTTTCTAAAAAATCGTATGCTCCATTTTTTATAGACTTTACTGCAAGATCAACAGTACCATGACCACTTATAATAATAATTGGAATATTTTTATTAATCGATTTGAATTCTTTTAAAATTTCAATACCGTCTAATTTACTGTTAGATAGCCATACATCTAAAATAACTAAATCGGGTTTAATTTCGTTGAATTTACTAATTGCTTCATCTGAATTAAGTGCAATAGAGGTATTGTATTTTTCATCTTTTAAAATTTCTGAAATAAGAAAACAAATATCTTTTTCATCATCTATAATTAAAACTTTATGCATTGTATTCAAAATTAATTAGTGATGTTGTTCCTGCCATATTTTTATTTTTCTCAATTTTAATTTTACCACCATGATCTTCAATAATTCTTTTTACAATAGATAGACCAAGACCCGTTCCTTTTGTTTTAGTAGTAAAATAAGGCTCAAAAATTTTACTCAACATTTTTTCATCAATTCCCACGCCATTATCCTTTATTTCAATTTTTATATTTTTAGCATCAGAAGCCATTAATACTTCTACTGCAGGGTTAGGTATTTTTTCTACAGCTTCAATAGCATTTTTAATTAAGTTACTGAAACATCTTGAGATTTGAAGAGTGTCAAAATGAAAATAAATATCATTTTCAGGTTTAATTAAATTAAGCTTTATATCCTTCCTTGTATTGAAATATAAAAGGTATGCCTCTTCTAAACATTTTGATAGGTTATCAAGCTTAATTTCTGCTTCAGGCATTCTCGCAAAAGATGAAAATTCATCAACTAACTTTCCAATATCATCTACTTGCCTTGATATTGTTTTAGTTAAAAGTGAAATATCTTCCTTATCTGTTTTTGCATCTAAAAATTTCTTTTCTATTCTTTCAGCAGAAAGTTTAATGGGGGTAAGAGGATTTTTAACTTCATGTGCTATCTTTCTTGCTATATCAGACCAAGCAGCATGTTTTTCTGCTAAAATTAAAGATGTAGCATCATCTAGGGCAACAACATATCCCTCAATTTTATTATCATTAATCTCTTTAATAACCCTAATATTAAAATTCCTCTGATCATCATATAATGTAAAATCGTATTGAAAATTTAATAATACTTTATTTGAGGTTTCAAAGTTCTCGAATATTTTTTTCCATTCAGGGAAATAGGATAGAAAATTTTCATTTATTTTAAAACTTTTAGTGCTTCTAAATAGTTTTGTTAAAGTTTTATTATATAACAAAATATTAAAATTTTTATCTAAAGAAATTACACCTATTGTTAAAAGACTTAAGATCGCCTCAATAAAAATTCTTTTTTCTTCATCTTCTTGACTTTTTGATATTAACTCATTTTGCTTGTTCTCAATTTCAGAAATCATTTTATTATAAGACGATAGTAATACTTTTATCTCTTGAAATTGATCTGCCTCACTAACTTTAGCATCAAAATTCCCTTCTGATATTTTATTCGCTGATTTGATTAAATTTGTAATTGGTTTACTAAGATTGCTAGCTAAATTAAATCCAATCAAAATAGCCACTAATATAAAACAAATGGAAAAAAGAACAAATATCATTGAATAAGTTATTTGAATTCCTGAACTTTCCTCTTCTTTCATGGTATAAATTTCAAATGCCTCTTTTGTAGCGCTAATATGATCCCAGATATTGGTATTTAGATTTCTATTAACCTGCATGTAAACATCATTTAAAAAATTTATTTTTTTATAAGCTGTAATAGAATTTTTATTTAATTGAAAAATATAAACACGATTTTGATTAACAATCTTAAATATTTCATTTGATGGCACCGAAAAATTTTTATTATCAGGATCTTTTAAACTTAAATATATGTTGCCTTCCGTGTTAAAAATATAAATACTTGAAATTGTTCTTAAGTTAATAAATTCACTTAAAGCTGTTCTAATTGATTGAATATTAACCTCATTATTTTGAGAAACTTTTAATATTTCTCTCATTATTAATTGAGTATCAGACACAATTTCTGCCTGTATTTCATTTTCATAATTTCTTGCTACAATATTAGAATTTACAACCGCATCCCTTACAGCATCACCATACCAAGTTCTTAATTCTAAATTAAAGAATAATGATGTTATAATAACTAAACCAATGGCTGGTCCTAAAGCCATTGCAGCAAATAAATTTACAAATTTTATATATAATCGAGATTCATCATAACTTTTTCTTCTTCTCACTAAAATCAGTACAATTTGTCTAATAATTATGGATATCAATAAAATGACAAAAATTACATCCGCTAATAAAAAAAATTGTAGTCTTCTTGGATCTTTTACTAGATCGTTATTTGGAAGCATTAAGTAGAATGTGATTGAAAAACTCAATATGATTAAAAAGATTAAAAAATAAAAAGATAATCTTGAAAGATGAATAGATTTAAGTAATTTTGATAGATTAAACACTGTATACTTTAGTTAGTTTTTAAATAATGATAGTAAAACAATATAGTATATAAATTAAAATGATGAAAAATGCACTTGTAATTCTAGCTGGTGGAAAAGGAAAGAGATTTGGTCAAAAAATTCCAAAACAATTCTTAAAAATTGGGAATACAAATTTTTTAAATTATTTTATTTCAAATTTAGATTTATCAAACTTCGATATTATTAATATTTCAATAGATAAAAAATATCAAAACACTTACTTTAATCATAAGTATGTTTCTGAGAAAATAAAAATTACCTATTCGAAACCTGGGCTTACAAGACAAATTTCATCTTTTAATGCTTTAAATAATTTAAAAAAATTTAAAATTAAAAATGTATTAATACATGATGCTGCGCGTCCTTTATGTAGTAATAAATTAATTAAAAGAATTATATCCAAATTAGGCAAAAATACTAATGCAATTCCATATGTTGAATATAATGATAGACAACTAATAAAGAAAAGTAGATTGGAAACAAAAGCAATTAATGTACAAACACCCCAGGGTTTTAATTATAATTTAATATTAAAAGAACATATTAAATATAAAAATTTTGAATTTAATGATGATGCAGGGCTATTACAAAAATCAAAAATAAAAATAAATTTGATCAAAGGTGAAAAAAATAATATTAAAATTACTTACCCAGAAGATATTCAGTTATTCAATTTATACAGAAAGCCCATAACAAAATACGGTATTGGTTATGATATTCATCAAATTGATAAAAAAACCAAAAATGGATTAAAATTAGGGGGTGTTAAAATTCCTTTCTCTAATTTAATTGGTCATTCTGATGCGGACGTTGTACTGCATGCAATTTGTGATAGTATTTTTGGAGCGCTCTCTATGAGAGACATAGGTTATCACTTTCCAAACACAGATAAAAAATGGAAAAATGCAGATTCATCTAAGTTCATTATTTATTGCAGAAATAAACTTAAAGAAAAAGGTTATTCTGTAATCAATCTAGATATAAATATAATAGCTGAAAAACCTAAAATTAATAAATATGTTTCAAAAATGATAAAGAACATTTCAACATTACTTCAAATTAAAAATACCTCTGTATCTATTAAAGCAACTACAAATGAAAAAATTGGTTTTATTGGTAATGGCGAAGGAATTGCAGCCGAGTCAATAGTTCATATAACAGATGATAAAATTAGCTAATTTTTTTGTATCTTTATCTTTTGCTGGATATATTAAATTAATACCATCAGGAACCTTTGCATCTTTTTTATCAATAGTTATTTTATTTCCTATTGTTGAATACAAAATTATTTCTTTAGAAATATTTGTAGTTATTTTTTTTATAATCTTTTTACTATCTTTATTTTTTATTAATACATTCTCTTCACACAACCAATCTCATGACTCAAAAATAATAGTTATTGATGAATTCTTAGGAGTATACTTAATTTTAATATTTTATGATCAAATTAAAATAATAAATCCTTATGTAACAATAGCGCTGATTTTTATTTTATTTCGTTTTTTTGATATATTGAAAATTTTTCCAGCCAACATAGTGGATAGGAAACTTAAGTCAGCTTTTGGTGTAATTCTTGATGATTTAATAGCAGGAATATATACAATAATAATTCTTTATATTGTAAATGCCTATTTTTAAAAAAGTTGTAGATAAATTAATAAAAAAAAATATCTCAATTTCAGTTGCTGAGTCATGCACAGGTGGGTTAATAGCAAACACTATAACAAAATATAGTGGAGTTTCAAAAATTTTCTCTTACGGGATTATTAGTTATTCAAATGAAGCTAAATCTAAATATTTATCTGTTTCAAAAAGAAATCTCTCTAAATTTGGAGCTGTAAGTAAAGAAGTAGCTGAGGACATGATAAATGGTCTGTATAAAAATGAAAAAACAAAAATTTGCATTTCTACAACTGGTATAGCAGGTCCGAATGGTGGGACAAAGTTAAAGCCAGTAGGATTAGTGTATATTGGAATTAAAGTTAATAAAAGTAATTATATTTTCAAGAAAATATACAAAGGGAAACGATTGGACATACAGAGAAAAACTAGAGATTTTATATTTAGCAAAATTAATCAATTAATCTAAAATTTCATCAGCACGAACTTTAAATGATTCAATCATTTTGTTTTCAATTAAAGGAAAAAAAGCTTCAGCAATTTTTTGGTGAAAAAATCGTTTAAATTCAAATTCAACATTAAAATGAATTCTTGTTTGATTTTTTTTTAATGATTCAAAAATCCAATTAGTTTTAAGGTCTTTTAAAGGTCCTTCAATATAAGTTGTACTTATTGAAAGTTTTTTTTTATCAAAAGTGACATGAGAACCAAAAGTTTGGGGCATAAAATATTTATACCATACGACCATATCAGCATATATTTCATTTTTATTTTTTGAATGAATTCTCATTGCTGAACACCAAGGAATAAAATATGGATAACTTTCAATATCTAAAACAATTTCAAAAAGTCCTTTTGCGTCGTGATCGACTATTTCCTCTCTATTTGAAGATTTCATTGAATTGAATAAAGTTTATTTTTCCTATTTTCTTGCATGATTTTAAAATCATCAGAAGCATGATAGCTTGAACGAGTTAGCGGTGATGATGCCACCATTAGAAATCCTTTAGCGTATGCCATTTTTTTATATTCATCAAATTCTTGAGGAGTAATAAATTTTTCTAGCTTAGCGTGTTTCGGTGTTGGAGGTAAGTATTGCCCTATTGTAATAAAATCAACATTAGCTGCTCTTAAATCATCCATTACCTGATATACTTCTTCTTTAGTTTCACCTAAACCAACCATTAGACCTGATTTTGTAAATATACTTGGGTTTTTTTCTTTAATTTGACTAAGTAAATTCAAACTTACGAAGTAACGTGAACCCGGACGAATTGATGGATATAATCTTGGAACTGTTTCTAAGTTATGATTGAAGACGTCAGGTAAATTTTTTGATAAAATATCTATTGCTTCAGGTTTATTTTTAAAGTCAGGAGTTAAAATTTCAATTGTGCAGCTTGGATTTAATGATTTAATTGAATCTATTACGTTGATAAAATGTAGTGCTCCACCATCTATTAGGTCGTCTCTATCAACACTTGTTATTACAACATGTTCTAAATTCAATTGCTTAACCGACTCAGCAATTCTTATGGCTTCTCCGTGATCTATATAATGAGGTTTGCCAGTTTTAATATTACAAAATGCACAAGCTCTAGTACATATATCTCCGAGTATCATAAATGTTGCATGTTTTTTTTGCCAACATTCAGCTATGTTTGGACATGCAGCTTCTTCGCATACAGTTACAATTTTTTTATCTTTTAGGAGTTTATTTGTTTCTTTGAAAAATTTTGAAGTTGGTGCTTTTACTCTAATCCAACTTGGTTTTTTAGGAATTGGATTTGATTTGTTTTTAACTTTTTCAGGATGACGTGGTCCACTCATGTAGGTTAAATAACTTCCATATCCATGCTATTCAACCATATTTGGAAGGGGTCTTCCAAAATATCGCTAAAATCTTTGAGTAATTTTGCCGCAACGGCGCCATCTAGTGATCTATGATCTGCTGAAATAGTAGATTTCATTGTATGCCCTATTTCAATACTGCCAGAGTTCACAACAGGTTTTTCAGTTATTGATCCAATTGCAATAATACTTGATTGTGGTGGATTAATAATTGCTTGAAATTCTGTGATTCCAAACATGCCTAAGTTTGAGATAGTTATAGATCCTCCACTATATTCTTCTGGTAATAATTTATTTTGATTAGCTTTTTTTAATAGTGATTTAATTTCTGTTGAAATTTCAGCTAATCCTTTTGTATCGGCTTTTTTAACAATAGGTGTAATCAATCCTTCTTTTAACGCTACCGCTATAGCAATATCGATATTTTTATATTGATGAATTTTACCATTCGCCCAAGAAATATTTGTTTCTGGATTTTTCGCTATTGCCATTGCACATGCTTTAACAATAAGGTCATTAAACGATATTTTGACATTACTATTTGAATTTATTTTTTTTCTTAAAATTATTAGCTTATCCATTCTTGTTTCAATAGTAAGATAAAAATGTGGAACCTCATTTTTTGTTTGTGTTGTTCTTTCAGCAATTATTTTTCTAATACTAGACGGTTCAATTACAGAAATGTTTTCATCATTGATATGAAGTTCAAAATTTTGAATATCTTTTTTTATTATCCTGCCATCAGGTCCAGATCCTTTAATAAGAGTTAGATCAATATTGTTATCTTTCGAAAATTTTTTAACAAACGGTGAGGCAAAATTAGTATTTTGTTTAGTGTTTGAATCTTTACTTCTTTCTATTGTTTGAGTGTTATCTACTTCAGTATTTACTTTAGGTGTTTCTGAAACTTCATTTTTTTCTTCACTGCTTACAGTTTGATCTTTATCATTATAATCTTCTAATCTTTCATCTTTGCTACCATTGATTAGAGCAATGACAGAATTAACAGCAATTTGTTTATCTGGTGTTGTATCAATTAAATGTGTAATTTCTCCCTCATCAACTGCCTCAACTTCCATTGTTGCTTTATCTGTTTCAATTTCAGCTAATATATCTCCAGCTGAAACAGTATCACCAACATTAACTAACCACTTATTAATTACACCCTCTGACATTGTGGGTGATAATGCAGGCATTAAAACTTTAATGGCCATTTTATTTTATATAACTTACTTTTTTTGCAGCATTTATAATATCATCAACTTGAGGAAGATATAATTTTTCTAAGCTCAATGCGTATGGCATTGGAACATCCGCACTATTAACTTTTATCACTGGTGAATCTAAATAATCAAATGCATCCCTTTGAACAATATTTGCAATTTCAGAACCAACACTACCAAATGGCCAGGACTCTTCGACAGTAATTAGTCTATTAGTTTTTTTAACTGAATTTAAAATTGTTTCCGTATCCAAAGGTCGTAAAGTTTGTAAATCAATAATTTCTGCATCTAAATTGTATTCCTCTTTTAATCTTAATGCCGCTTCTTTTGATTTCTGCAACATTATAGAATAAGTAACAATCGTTAGATCTTTTCCTTCTTTTTCTATATTTGCTTTTCCAATTGGTATTGAGAAGTTAATGTCATTATTAACAGGACCTTTTAATCCATAAAGAATTTCATTTTCTAGAAAAATTACGGGATTTGGATCTGATATTGCAGATCTTAACAAACCTTTTGCGTTATAAGGAGTAGATGGCGCAATAACTTTTAAACCTGGCACTTGAGAATACCAGGAAGAAAAATCCTGACTATGTTGTGCAGCAACTTGGGCCGCAGCACCATTAGGTCCTCTGAAAACAATAGGGCAATTAATTTGTCCTCCAGACATGTAAAGTGTTTTTGCAGCTGAATTTATAATTTGATCAATTGCTTGCATAGAAAAATTAAAAGTCATGAATTCTAAAATTGGTCTCAATCCCTTAAATGCTGCTCCAACTGCTAATCCAGTAAATCCATGTTCTGAAATAGGAGTATCTAATACTCTTTCTTTACCAAATTCTTCTAGAAGACCTTGCGTTACTTTATATGCACCTTGATACTCGGCAACTTCCTCTCCAAGTATGAAAACTTTATTATCCTTTCTCATTTCTTCGGCCATTGTGTCTCTTAGTGCTTGGCGCATAGTAATTTCTTCCGAACTTAAATTTCTATCTTCTTCTATTTTAGGTGATGGTGTATCGATTATATCATCTTTCTTATTCTCAATTTTTGTCTCAATATTTTTTTCAATTTTCTTTTCTTCAATCACTTTTTCTACGGGAGCTTCTTTTTTTACTTCAACTTTTTCATTTGGATCGCCAATAATCGCTATAGCTTTATTTACTGGAATATTGGCTTCTCCTTCTTTAAATAAAAGATCAAGAACAACACCTTCATCTACCGCTTCTACTTCCATTGTTGCTTTGTCAGTTTCAATTTCAGCAATCAAATCACCAGCTTTAACAGTATCCCCTTTTTTAATTAACCACTTAGACAGATTTCCTTCTGTCATTGTTGGAGATAATGCGGGCATTAAAATTTCTGTGCTCATAATTTATAGATAAACATCAGTATAAAGTTCGCTGTCCTTTGGAAAAGGACTATTGGTTGCAAATTCAGCTGCATTTTTAATTTCTTCTAAAATATCTTTATTAATTTTTTCAATTTCATCATTAGTTGCAATTTTTTTCTTTAAAATTTCAGCTTTGACTGTTTCAATAGGATCGGTTTGCTTATAATTATCTAATTCTTCTTTTGTTCTATATTTTGCAGGATCTGACATTGAATGTCCTCTATATCGATATGTTTGTACTTCAATAATATAAGGCCCATTCCCTTCTCTGACATACTTACCTGCTTTATCTGCTGCTTCTATAACAGAGAACACATTCATCCCATCTACCTTCTCACCAGGAATACCAAATGCCTCTCCTCTCTTATATAAGTCTAATCCAGCCGCCGCTCTATCAACAGATGTGCCCATTCCATATTTGTTGTTTTCAATAATGTATAAAACAGGAAGCTTCCATAAAGCAGCTAGATTAAAAGCTTCAAAAACTTGTCCATTGTTCATCGCTCCATCACCAATATATGTTCTGCATATATTTTTTTCTCCATTATATTTATGCGTGAATGCTATACCCGTTCCAATTGGTACTTGAGCTCCTACAATACCATGCCCACCGTAAAAATTATTTTCTTTTGAAAACATATGCATTGAACCGCCCTTACCAGCCGAATAGCCATCTTCTCTACCAGTCAACTCTGCCATTATACGTTTTGGATCTAGTCCTCTAGCGATCATATGGCCATGATCTCTGTAAGTTGTTACAACTGAGTCATTCTTATCTATTGTCATTAATATACCAACAACAACTGCTTCTTGGCCAATATACAAATGGCAAAAACCACCTATTTTACCCATTCCGTAAAGTTGAGCTGCTCTTTCCTCAAATCTTCTTATTTTGAGCATAAAAGAATACATTTTAATGTAATCCACTTTTTGAAGTTTCTTCATATGATAATCTTTAATTATAATTAGGGTGATTTTTTGTCAAATAAATCAGTTTATTCTATAATTATAACTGTTTCGTTTTCTGAAGTAAATCCTGTAACTTTCCTAAATGTCTCATCTAAATAGTCCAAATCTATAGTATTTGGTTGTAATCTTTTAATTCTATCTAGATAAAATTCATTTTCCATTTTTAAGGAAAGATATTGTTCATTATATTGATTATTAAGATTTTTAAGACTGAAATATTTCAGTAATCCCCTCTCACCATTTACAAGAAAATAAAGAAGATAAACAAATAGAAAAAAAGTAAACAAAAAAGACAAATAAAAATAAAATTTATTTTTTAAAACTAATGATTTGTTCATTTTCTATATAAATAACATATTTACGTTCGAGACTGTCAATTATTATTTAAGATAGAAGATCCAGCATACTTTGCTTTACCTTGTAATGCCTCTTCAATTCTTAATAATTGATTATATTTTGCCGTTCTATCTGTTCTAGATAAAGAACCTGTTTTAATTTGACCTGCTGAAACACCAACTGATAAATCAGCAATCGTCGTATCTTCAGTCTCGCCAGAACGATGTGAAATAATAGTAGTGAAATTATTTTCTTTTGCTAATTTAATCGACTCCAAAGTTTCTTTTAGAGTACCTATTTGATTTACTTTAACTAAAATAGAATTTCCCGCACCCTCTACAATACCTTTTTGTAATCTTTTTTTATTTGTAACAAATAAATCATCACCAACTAACTGAACTTTTTTTCCTATTGTTGATGTTAAATTAGACCAACCATCCCAATCATCCTCTGACATTCCATCTTCAATAGAATAAATGGGATAAGCATTTACCAATTTCTCTAAATATTTTATCATCTCATCAGAAGACAAAACAATTTTTTCTCCTTTTAAATCGTATTTATTATTTTTGTAAAATTCAGTTGATGCAACATCAAGTGAAAGATAAATATCTTTTCCGGGTTTAAAACCTGCATCCTCTACTGATTTCAAAACTGTTTCTATGACTTCACTAGAAGTATTTATGTTAGGAGCAAATCCACCTTCATCACCAACATTTGTGTTTAAGCCTTTTGATTTTAAAAGTGACTTTAATGAATGAAATATTTCACAACCATATTGAAGTGCTTCTGAAAAATTATTTGCACCAATTGGAGCAACCATAAATTCTTGAATATCAACATCGTTATCTGCATGAGATCCACCATTAACAATATTCATCATTGGAACTGGAAGACTCATTGTATGTTCTTTACCAAGAAAAGAATACAATTCATGACCTTCAGAAGAAGCTAAACATTTTGCAAAGGCTAAACTTGCAGCGAGCGTTGCATTAGCGCCTAAATTTGATTTATTTTCCGTTCCATCTAGTTGTAATATAAAATCATCAAAAGAAGAAATATTTTCAAATGATTTTCCAACTAGTTCATTAGAAATGCTATCATTGATGTTTCCTACTGCTTTCAAAACTCCTTTACCTTTATACTTAGATTTATCATCATCTCGTAATTCTAAAGCTTCATGCACTCCAGTTGATGCTCCACTTGGAACCGCAGCTCTTCCAAAGTTAGAATTTTCAAACTCTATATCGCATTCAACAGTAGGATTTCCTCTGCTATCTATTATTTGTCTAGCTTTTATATTTGTTATTTTAGGCATTATTTTTCGCTATATCATCAAATTGTTTAAGTTGAATTAATAAATTTTTTAAATCTTTTATGTTAATCATGTTTGGTCCATCACTAGGGGCATTATCTGGATCATTATGTGTTTCTAAAAATAAACCAGCTACACCAATAGATATGGCAGCTTTACATAAAGAAGGAATATGCTCTCTTTGCCCGCCACTTTTATCACCCAATCCTCCTGGTTGCTGAACGGAATGAGTTGCATCAAAAATTACAGGATACTCATATTTTTTCATAATATCTAAACCTTTAAAATCATTTACTAGTGTGTTGTAACCAAAAGATGTTCCTCTTTCAGTTATCATGATGTTTTTATTATTTGTAGTTTCTATCTTGGTAAAAATATTTTTAACGTCAGTTGGTGATAAAAATTGACCTTTTTTGACATTAATAATTTTATTTGTACTACCTGCAGCTAGTAATAAATCTGTTTGACGGCATAGAAACGCAGGGATTTGAATAATGTCGATAATACTATCTTGATTTAATTTATTACATTGATCCTCATTATGGACATCAGTTAGTATTGGTAAATTAAAATTAGTTTTAATTTTTTCAAAGATTTTTAATGCATCATCGAGATTAATACCCCTATCACTATTAATACTTGACCTATTTGCCTTATCAAAACTAGATTTAAAAATTAAATTAATTCCAACATCATTGCATATTTTATGTAGATCTTCTGCAATCATCAAAGAGTGACTTTCATTTTCTATTACGCATGGACCTGCAATTAAAATAAATGGAGAATTATTTGATATAGAAAAATTTTTTAGATTGATATTAATCATTAATTGCAGCCTTTATAAATGATACAAAAAGAGGATGCGGATCTAATGGTCTTGATTTTAACTCTGGATGAAATTGAACTCCTATAAACCATTTATGTTTTTTACTCTCAAGCACTTCAGGTAATAATCCATCTGGTGACATACCACTGAAATAATAACCTTTGTTTTCAAATTTTGATAGAAATTTCTGGTTTACTTCGTATCTATGTCTATGTCTCTCACTAATTACTTTATTTTTATAAATCGAAAAGATTTTTGAATTTTTTTTCAAAACAGCTTTGTATGCCCCAAGACGCATTGTTCCACCCTTATCACTATTTTTATCTCTTTTTTCGATCTTATTTTTATTTACCCATTCTGTCATTAATCCTACAACTGATTTAGTAGTTTTCTTAAACTCTGAAGAATGAGCGTTTTTAATTTTTAGTACATTTTGTGCTATTTCAATAACAGCTAACTGCATTCCAAGACATATTCCAAAAAAAGGAATATTGTTTTCTCTTGCATATTTTATGGCATTAATTTTTCCATTAATACCGCGAATACCAAAACCACCTGGAATTAGAATTCCATTACAACCTTTTAATTTTTTCATTAAACTGATATTGTTTTCTTTTTCAGAATTAATCCATTGAATATCTACATCAGCAGAATTTTCTATTCCCCCATGTACCAATGCTTCATTTAGTGATTTATAACTGTCTTTAAGATTTGTGTATTTTCCTACTACTGCAATTTTTACTTTATATTTTCTTTTTTTAATTTTTTTTTGAAGATCAATCCAAGGCTTCAAATTTAGTTTGTGATTTTTTGGTTTATAACCTAATTGTTTTAGAAGAGCTTCATCCAAACCATATTTAGAATACAATGAAGGAACTTCATAAATTGATTTAGCATTTAATGCAGGAATTACAGACTCTTTTTTTACATTACAAAATAAAGATATTTTAGAAATTGAATCCTGATCTATTGGTTGTTCAGATCTACACATAATAATATCTGGTTGAATACCAGCATTAAGAAGTTCTTTAACTGAATGTTGAGTAGGTTTTGTTTTTAATTCACCCGCAGAACTTAAATATGGAATATAAGTCATATGAATTAATGCTGATGAAATATTTTTATCATTTCGAATTTGTCTTATTGCTTCTAAGAACGGTAAAGATTCAATATCTCCAACTGTTCCTCCTATTTCATAAATTGCAATATCTTCATTTTTTAAATCACTATTAATAAAAGATTTTATTTCATTAGTAACATGAGGAATGACCTGAATTGTAGACCCAAGGTAATCTCCCTTTCTTTCTTTTATAAGAACATTAGAATAAATCTTACCTGATGAAACACTATCTGATTGCTTAGCAGATTGATTTGTAAATCTTTCGTAATGTCCAAGGTCTAAATCTGTTTCTGCACCATCATCAGTAACATAAACTTCTCCATGCTGATATGGACTCATTGTTCCTGGATCCACATTCAAATAAGGATCTAACTTACGTATTCTTACTTTAAATTTTCTACTTTTAAGAAGCGTTGCAAGAGAAGCCGAGGCTATACCTTTTCCAAGAGAGGATGCTACTCCACCCGTAATAAAAACAAAATGCATTACGGAATACCGTGATACATAATAGATCTTCTTATAGCAAGATATTATTAATTATTTTCTGGTATAGTTGGTTCTTCTGAAGTTTCTTCAGTATTAATTGAAGGAAGAGACTCTAAAACATTGCGATCTGAACTAATTGAGGCAGTAATTGTAAGAACAATACTCATTACCATGAATAAACCAGCAGTAATTGCTGTTAACCTAGAAAGGAGGTTTGCAGTACCTCGCGCTGACATCATCCCAGTTGAAGTTCCACCACCAAGGCCTAAGCTATCGTTATCTGATCCCTGTAATAAAACTAATACAACCAAGGCAAGAGCAAGTATAAGCTGAATTATTACTAAAGTTGTCATATTTGCGCTTTATATTAAATTGATTTCATTAATCAAGAAATAATTGTATTGAATTCATCAACTTTTAATGATGCTCCACCAATTAAGCAGCCATCTACATGACTCAAGTTAGTAATTTCTTTTGAATTTGAAGACTTAACAGAACCTCCATAAAGCACTTTAAAGTCAATAAACTTTTGATCAAAATTTTTGATTAATTTGTGAGTTTGATTTATTTCATCTAAGGTTGGAGTTAATCCAGTTCCTATTGCCCAAACTGGCTCATAAGCAATTAACGCATTTTGATGATTTGCTAAATTTGGAACACTATCCTTAATTTGTGAAGTTAAAATTTCTTCTGTTAAGTTTTTTTCTTTTTGTTCTAAGGTTTCTCCTATGCAGATCACTGGAATAATATTTTCTTCAATAAGATTTGAACTTTTAGTATTCACTTTGTCATTTGTTTCAGCAAAATGTTGTCTTCGCTCAGAGTGTCCAACCAAACAAAAATCTATATTATTATCCTTTAGCATTGAGGCGGATAATTCTCCAGTATATGCACCTTCTTTAAAAGAAGAGACATCTTGTGCACCACAAAATAAGTTTTCATTATTTCCTTTTAGTGATTTTAAGTAAATTGAAGGTGAGCAAATAATCGTACAATTATTAGAATTAACTTTTAATTTAACATAATAATCTTTTAAAAATGACGAATTTCCATTTAATTTCCAATTTGCTATAAAAATTGAGGAATATTTATCAAGATTTACCATAATTACTTTTATTTATAGAAAGTAATATTATAGAAGCAATAGAAATTTTATGAGAGCATTTAGAAAATCATGGATTGGGATCGGACTGGCAATTCTTTTTGCAGCAAGTTTGTTCTTTTTTAGAGGGTCAACAAGATATTCAAATTTATTTAACTCTGATAACTTTGTAGCTGATATTTCAGGAACTCCTATTTCAACTACAAAATTTCTTAGATCAATGGATATGAATATTGACCAATTTTCTCAAATGATTGGAAGTCGACTAACTGGTGATCAAATTAGAAGCTTTCAAGTTCATCAAATTGCACTTCAAAATTTGGTAAATAGAGCTGTATTTGAAAATGAATTTGACAAAATAAATTTTATTTTAGATGACACAACAATTGCAAAAGAAACAAAAAAAAATTTTCCAGATCTATACATTAACAATAAGTTAGATAATGATAGGCTAAATACATTCTTAAGAAATCAAAATTTAAAAATAGAAGATTTAGTAGATTTAATAGATTTTGAAACTAGGGCGTTGGTATTTGATCAAGTTATATTTCAAAAAAATTACCCATCACAATTGCAAATAAATTTTAATAAGTATGATAATCAGAGTAGAGAAATAGAGTTACTCAAAATATCGTACAACGATATTAAACTTGAAAATTACGATAAAGTTCAAATTACAAAAGATAATATAGAACTATTAGATTATTTTAATAATAACTCTTCAGAATATATGACAAATGAAGAGAGAGATATTTCGTATATTTTAATTAATAAAAGTGATTTTAGAGATAATTTTTCACCTTCAGAAAATAGTATTAATGAATATTACAATAATAACAAAAACCTATTTATAAATCCTGAAGAGAGAAGTTTTAAACAATTTAATTTTAAATCAAAGGAAGAAGCAGATGATTTTAAAATAAAAGTTTCTGGAAAAACTAATGAAGAAATTATTAAATATGCAGAAGAAAATAATATAATTTTTAATAATTTTAAAAATGTTGACAAAAATAAAGTTTTAGAACAACTTGCAAATGCAATATTTGAATTAGACAAAGGAAGTATGTCAGATGTAGTACAAACAACCTTGGCATTTCACATAATTATTTTAGATGAAATTTTCCCAGAAAAAGAATTAACTTTTGATGAAGTGAAGAATGAAATAAATAATACATTAATCAATTTTGAAGTAGATAATTACTTTAGTGAATTAAAATTGAGCCTTGACCAACAAATACTTGATGGGTTTTCAATTACTGAAATAGCAGATCAAAATAATCTGAAATTAATCATTGAGAAAAAAATTATTAAAAATACTAACGAAGATGACCCTGCTTTAAGCAACGTAATTTCATTTTCTTTTACACAAAATAAAGATTTTGTTAGTGATTTAGTAGACATTGATGATGATACTTCTTTTATTGTAAACATTGATGACATTTATCCTTCAAAAATAGAGAGTATTGATAATATCTTTGACAGTGTTTTAAATGATTTTATTTTTACAAAAAAAACTGAACAAGCAGAAAATATTTTTGAAAATAATAAAGAGTTGTTCACAAATATAAGTAAATTTTATGCAACTAATCCTGAAAATTTAATTTTATCTTTAAAGACTAATGATGAGTTACCAATATCATTTAAACAAAAGATCTTTGAAACTGATATTGATAAAGTAGCTTTTGGATCAGATGAAAATGCTATTTATTTTGCTAATATTAAAAGTATAAAGATGCCTGAAGAGGGTGAAAATACTTCAAATATTAATTTAATAGGTGATTTGAAAACAGCATTTGGTAGTGAGATTATTAAGACAAAAGAAATTTCGTTCAATGATGAACTGATAAATGGTCTTTTATCTCAGTATAAATGAGTCTAGAAAAAAAAAATTTTATAAGCCAATATAACAAAGGCTTACCTCAGATATTAAAAAAAAATCTTATTGCTGATATTGAAACACCATTTTCATCATTATTAAAAATTAGTAAATCGGAAAAATATTCCTTTCTATTGGAGTCAGTAGAAGGTGGAAGTAAAAGAGGACGTTACTCATTACTTGGTTGTGATCCAGATTTAATTTGGACAGTTGAAAAAGGTAAGGCAAAAATTAAATATTTAGATCATAAATTTGATTACAAACTAGATCAAAAGCCAATTCATAGTCTTAAAGAACTTGTAAAAATTTCAAAATTTAAAAATAATAAAATTGACGTTCCTTTCCCAACACTAGTTGGATATTTAGGATATCCAATGATTCAATATATTGAAAAAATTAAACTAAGTAATAAGGACAATATAAAAATACCTGATGCAATTTTAATCAGACCAAAAATTGTTGCAGTTTTTGATAATATTAAAGATATTATTTCCCTTATGACAGTTACTTATCCAAGTAAAAAAATCTCAGCAGAAAAAGCCTATAGAAAAAATAAATTACTTATTGATAAAACAATTAAAAAGTTAGAAAAAAGTATTTTAAAACCTGCTCAAAAGAAAAATAAAAAATCTAAATTAAAATTTAAATCAAATTTCAAAAAAGAACAATTTTATAAAATAGTAAATAAAGCAAAAGAATATATTAAAAATGGAGATATCTTCCAAGTTGTGCCTTCACAGAGATTTGAAACAAAATATAATTTAAAGGCAGTCAATCTTTATAGATCGTTAAGACGACTAAATCCATCTCCTTATCTTGTAAATCTTAACTTCGATAAAATTGGCCTTGTTGCATCTAGTCCAGAATTAATGGTTCAATTAAGAAACAAAAAAGTTACGATAAGACCAATTGCTGGAACAAGAAAAAGAGGAAAGAATGCCTCTGAAGACCTTTATTTATCTAATGACTTACTGAATGATAAGAAAGAACTCGCAGAACACTTAATGCTTTTAGATTTAGGAAGGAACGATGTTGGTCGCGTTGCTAAAAAAGGAACAGTGAATGTTACTGAAAAGATGATTATAGAATACTACTCTCATGTTATGCATATTGTTTCAAACGTTGAGGGAAAAATAGATAATAATTTAGATGCTTTAGATGCTTTAATGGCTGGATTTCCAGCAGGTACAGTTTCTGGTGCACCAAAAATACGAGCGATGGAAATCATAGAGGAGCTTGAAAATTTAAATAGAAGTTTTTATGCTGGTTGTATGGGTTATTTTGATTCTAATGGAGACATGGATACTTGTATTAGTTTGAGGACTGGGCTTGTAAAAGATAATAAATTATACATTCAGGCTGGCGCTGGGATAGTTTATGATTCTGTTCCAAAAAATGAACATCAAGAAATTTTGAATAAAGCAGGTGCTTTAATGGCAGCAGCTGAGGATTCATACAAATTTGATATATGATATTACTGATAGATAATTATGATAGTTTTACTTACAATGTAAAACACTATTTATTGGATTTAAATCAGAAGGTTGTTGTTTTTAGAAATGACAAAATTTCTATAAATAAAATTCGTAAATTAAAACCTAAATCAATAGTTATCTCACCAGGTCCGTGCACACCAAATGAAGCTGGAATAAGTCTTAATATCGTTGCAGAATTATCAAAACAATTTCCTATACTTGGAATTTGTTTAGGACATCAAACTATTGGTCAAGCTTTTGGAGGTAAAATCATTAAATGTAAAGAAATCATGCACGGAAAAGTTGATACAATTAATCACTTTGGACACTCTATATTTAAAAATGTAGAAAGAAAATTTAAAGCAACTAGATATCATTCTCTTATAATTGATAAAAGAACTATGCCTAAAGATTTTTTAATTACTGCTGAAACAAATAATAAGATTATAATGGGTATTGCACATAAAAAATTACCAATATTTGGACTACAATTTCATCCTGAAAGTATAGGTACTGATATGGGTAAAATTATTTTAAAAAACTTTTTAAATTTAGCAAAATAATGGATCAAACTTTAATATTAAATAAAATTCTCGAAGAACAAAATCTGAATATTGAAGAGAGTATGTATATATTCAATAAAATTATGAGTGGAGAATTAGATGATATTAAAATTACATCAATACTAATTGGTTTAAAGTTAAAAGGTGAAACAAAAGAAGAAATTATCGGTGCAGCCAAAGTAATGAGAGAGAAATCTCTAAAAATAAACTCTCCTGAAAATACAATTGATACTTGTGGCACTGGTGGAGATATGAAAGACACATTAAACATATCAACAAGTGCAGCAATAGTTGCTGCAAGCGCTGGTGTTACTATAGCAAAGCATGGCAATCGTTCGGTTAGTTCAAAATCAGGTTCTGCGGATATGCTAGAAAAAATAGGTTATAAGATTACAAATAATGTAGAAGATTTAGAAAACTCATTATCAAATAAAAATTTTTGCTTTTTATTTGCTCAAAATCATCATTCTGCCATGAAGAATGTAATTAATGTTCGTAAGAATTTAGCTACACGTACAATTTTTAATTTATTAGGCCCTCTTACAAATCCTGCTAAAGCAAGTAAACAGCTTCTAGGTGTCTATTCAAGAGATTTAGTTTCTATGCATTGTAATTGTTTAAAAGAATTAGGTTCTAAAAAAGCTATGGTTGTTCATGGATTGGATGGTTTAGATGAAATAAGTTTATCAGATAATACTCTAATAAATGAATTGAAAAATAATAAAGTTCTGGAATACAGTTTTGACCCAAGAGACTATGGTTATGATTTAATTAAATTAGAAGATATAAAAGGTGGAGATCCTGAATATAATGCAAATTGCTTTAATAAAATGATTAACGGTGATTATAGAGAATTTCAAATGATTGTTGAAATAAATGCAGGAGCGGCAATATATTTATCCAATTTAAGAAATAATCTAAAAGATAGTTTTGATTTAGCAAAAAAAACAATTGAGGAAGGAGTTACAAAAAATTTTGTAAACTCACTAATTAATGAGTAATATACTTCAAAAAATTTGTGATGATAAATCTAAAGAATTAGAAGAAACAAAAAAAAGATGTTCTTTTAAAACATTAGAAAAATTAATTTCCTCAAAATTAGAGAAACGTGAATTTAAAGAAAAATTACTTTCAGCTCAAAAAAATAAAAAAAATTTTATAATTGGTGAAGTAAAAAAACAAAGTCCAAGTGCAGGTGAAATAATTTCAGATTACAAACCAGAAGACATTGCTATTTTATATGAAAGATCAGGTGTTGAAGCATTATCGATTTTAACAGAAAGTAAATATTTTTTAGGCAATATTGATCATTTATCTCTGGTTAAAAAGAAAACAAATTTACCTATTTTAAGAAAAGATTTTATTATTGATAAATATCAAATTTTAGAAAGTAAGATTTATCAAGCAGACTGTATATTGTTAATTTTATCAATATTATCAGATGATCAGGCAATAGAATTTATAAATTATGCAAATGAATTAAAATTAGATTGTATAATAGAGGTTCATGATGAAGAAGAATTGAAAAGAGCAATCAAATTAGACTACCCTGTTATCGGAATTAATAATAGAAACCTTAAAAGTCTTGAAATAAATTTAACTAACTCAATAAATTTGAATCAAAATTTAACAAATGATTATATTTTAATTGCAGAGAGTGGAATTAAAACTTCTGACGACATAAAAAAATTTAATTCAACAGGAATTTATAATTTTTTAATTGGAGAAAGTTTGTTAAAATCTAAAAACAAAGAAAAGAAAATTGGAGAGTTACTTTTAAATGAGTCATATTAATAAAAAAGGAAATCCTTATATAATTGACATATCAAATAAAGATGTCACAGAAAGAGTAGCAGTTGCCTCTGGTGAAATTAAATTTGATAAAGAAACATATAAAAAAATAAAATCATTTGAGACAAAAAAGGGGAACCTAGAAAAAACTGCAATAATTGCTGGTATTATGGGGGCAAAAGAAACTTCTAAATTGATACCGCTTTGTCATAATATTCCAATCAATCACATAAATATTGAGGTTATAAAAAATGAAAAAAAATTTACTTTTATTGTCAAAAGTACAGTTAAAACAAACGCAAATACTGGTGTGGAAATGGAGGCATTAACCGCCGTTACAATTAGCTGTCTGACAATTTATGACATGTGTAAGTACTTAAATAAAAAAATTAAAATACAAAATATACATCTATTGTCAAAAACAGGTGGTAAATCTAATATTTAACTAACTGAAAAATATAGATTATTATATTTGTTCTTGTTTTGATCTTAAAGAACATATATAGAACGATAATGCTTACAAAAAAACAAAAAGAGCTATACGATTATTTAAAAAATTACATTTCAAGTAATGAAATTTCCCCTTCTTTTGAGGAAATGAAAAGTGCAGTTAATCTGAAATCAAAGTCAGGTATTCATAGATTAATAACAAGTCTAGAAGAAAGAGGTTTTATTAAAAGATTAAAGCACAAAGCAAGAGCAATGGAAATTATTAATAAAGATAATATTGATAATGAAAATTCTTTGTCGAATAGCATTAATATCCCATTAATTGGTGCAATAGCTGCAGGTGAAGCAATAGAAGCTATTGAAAATGCTGATGAATTTGTTTCTGTACCCTCTTCGATGACATCACCAAATGCTAAATATTTTGGATTAAAAGTTAAAGGTCTATCTATGATAGATAAAGGAATATTTGACGGTGATATTGCTGTGATAAAAAAGACAAATAATGTTGAAAATGGAAAAATTGCAGCTGTTATTACACAAGATAACGAGGTTACTCTAAAAACTATTAAATTTGATCGAAACAAGGTTTTGTTAATTCCTGCTAATCAAAGTTTTCAGACAAAGGAATATGAAGCAGGTGAAATCCAAGTCCAAGGGACTTTATCTGGTATTATAAGAAAATATAATTAATAGTTTATCTTAATATTAAGATGACTATTTTACAAACACGATTTGCACCCTCTCCTACTGGCAATCTACATCTTGGAGGTGCTAGAACAGCTCTAATTAATTATATTGTAAGTAAGAAATCAGAATCATCTAAATTTTACTTAAGAATTGAAGATACAGATCATGAAAGATCAAAACAAGAATACACAGATAACATAACTAATTCTTTAAAATGGCTTGGGCTTAATTGGGATGAGGAAATTCAAGTTCAATCTAAAAGATTATCAAGGCATCAAGAAATTGCTAGAGAATTACTTCAAAAAAAACAAGCTTTTAAATGCGTATGTTCTGAAGAAAAAATAGCTAACCAAAGAAAGTTAATTAAAGAAAATAAAAATTATTCTAAAAAAATATGTACTGAATGTAAAAATGATAATGATATTCAAAGTAGAGATGAAGGTTTTGTAGTTAGATTAGATGTGCCAGATGAAGGCAATTTAAAAATTAATGACACAATTCAAGGAGAAGTTACAGTAGCAAATTTAGAGTTAGATGATTTCATCCTACTTAGAAAAGATCAATCACCAACGTATATGTTATCTGTAGTAGTGGATGATCATGATTTAGGAGTCAATTATATTATTAGAGGTGACGATCATTTTATTAATACTTTTAGACAATATTACATATATAAATTTATGAATTGGGATCTACCTCAATATGCTCATATTCCTCTTATTCACGGAGAAGATGGAACAAAATTATCAAAAAGACATGGTGCCGTAAATATTTTAGATTTAAAAAAAGACGGTTATTTAAAAGAAGCAATTATTAACAATCTTATACTTTTAGGTTGGTCAAATAACCAAGAGAAATCAGAAACTATTGAATTAGAGGAAATAATTGAAAATTTTGAAATATCAAATTTATCTAAATCATCTAGTATATTTAGTTTTGATAAATTAGATTTTTTTAATAATTTTTATTTAAGAAAAGAAAACGGAATAGAAGAATTCATAAACTTTTGTGAAAGTGATGTTGAATTAAATAAATATCTACAAAAAGATGAGACAAAAATGAAAAATATTTTTAATGTTTATAAAAAAGATATTAAAAAACTAAGTGATTTGAATGATACAATTAAAGTTTATTTTGATGAAAATTATAAAATAAATAAAACAGAAAAACTGACCTCAGAATTTGGTAGTATTTTTAAAGAATTTTTAAATTTAATTGGGGAAATAAATGATTGGAATAGTGATAATATTCAAAATGTCATAAATGATTTTTTAAAAAATAATAAAATTAAATTCCCTGTTATAGGTAAACCAATAAGATTTTTACTAATAAATTCCTATCAAGGGCCTTCAATTTCTGATATTTTTGTAATATTAGGTAAAAAAGATACTATTGATAGATTAAATCAATATAGAGGTAATTAAATATGGCTGATTACGAAGATAAAAAAGTTAACAATAAACAGTTTACTCTTTTTAATAATGAGAGTGGTAAATCCTATCAATTACCTCTTATAGAAAGTAAAGATGGTCCAAATGTTTTGGATATTCGTAAACTTTATCAAGAAACAGGTTTATTTACTTTTGATCCAGGTTTTACTTCAACTGCATCATGTGAATCTGGAATAACATATATAGATGGTGAAAAAGGAATTCTTCGTCATAGAGGCTATGATATACACGATTTGGCATCTAAAAGTGAATTTCTTGAAGTTTGTTATCTTTTACTGCACGGTGAATTACCCTCACCTGAAGACAAGCAGAAATTTAAAGATGTAATAACCAATCATACAATGTTGCATGAGCAACTAGTAAATTTATACAGAGGTTTTCGTAGAGATGCGCACCCTATGGCAATTATGGTAGGTGTTGTTGGCGCCCTTTCCGCCTTTTATCATGACAGTACTGATTTTTCAGACATTAATCAAAGAATGATTGCCTGTCATAGATTAATAGCAAAAATTCCAACAATAGGTGCAATGGCTTATAAATATTCAATTGGTCAACCATTTGTTTATCCAAGAAATGATCTTTCTTATGCAGAAAATTTTTTATACATGACATTTTCTGTGCCATCAGAAGATTACAAGGTGAGTCCAAAAATTGTAAGAGCAATGGATAGATTTTTTACATTACATGCTGATCATGAACAAAATGCATCCACTTCAACAGTAAGATTGGCAGGTTCATCTGGTGCAAATCCTTTCGCTTGTATTGCTGCTGGTATTGCATCTTTGTGGGGACCAGCTCATGGTGGAGCAAATGAAGCAGTAATTAAAATGTTAGAAGAGATTGGTGATGTATCGAATATACAAAAATTTATTGATAAAGCTAAAGATAAAAATGACTCTTTTAGATTAATGGGTTTTGGGCATAGAGTTTATAAAAACTATGATCCAAGAGCCACTGTGATGAAAGAAAGTGCGCATGAGGTTTTAGAAGAGTTAAATATGCAAGATGATCCATTGCTTAAAATTGCAATAGAATTAGAAAAAATAGCCCTGAAAGATGAATATTTTATTAATAAAAAATTATTCCCAAATGTAGATTTCTATTCAGGTATAATTCTAAAAGCATTAGGTTTCCCTACAAGCATGTTTACAGTGCTATTTGCAATAGGAAGAACTGTAGGATGGATATCTCAATGGAAAGAAATGATAGAAGATCCTATTAATAAAATTGGCAGACCTCGTCAATTATACACTGGTTATAAGGCTAGGCCATATCAAGTTGAGTCTTCTAGAGAAAAAAAATCAATTTTTAATTGGCTCTGGAAGAAGGATTAAGTAACTTATTTATACGATTAACACTCACATCATAAGGACTAAAATCATTAACAATTTCTTTAAGGTACATATTAATTGAGTTAATTTGAGTTTCTTGTTTTTTTCTATCATTAAATAAATTTAGAAAAATATTTAATAACTTTTTTTCATTTAAATTTGAGTTAACAACTTCTGGAATAATCATTTGGTTACTTATAATATTGATAAGATTTGCATATTTCACTCTTACAAAAGGTTTGATTAAAATTTCTGTGAAATAATTAAGTTTATAGATTACTATTTGAGGAATATTCCTTTTGGCAATTTCTAATGAGGCAGTACCAGAACAAGTTATACTTATGTAAACATCTTGATAATATTCATCAAATTTATTCATATCAGTTGAGATTATAGTCTCAGTTTTCCATTGCTTAGTATTTTCTTTAATTAAAGCGGCAAGATGAGGCAAAGTTGGAATAAATATTTTATAATTAAGATTATTCTTAGATATATATTTTTCAATATAACTGAAATATTTCATAAGTTTCAATACTTCATTTTGTCTACTACCTGGCAAAAAAGAGAGGTACTTATATTTACCTTTATTCTCTCTTTTTTTAATATGAAAAATTGGATGCCCAATAAAAGTTTTATTTAGATTATCAAAATTGAAATATTTTTTTTCAAAATTAAACAATAGAAAAATTTCATCAAAAATATTTGCAAATTTCCTTGCCCTATATGATCTCCAAGCCCAAACAGTTGGGGCAACTACATGTATTATTTTATTCTTATAATTTGATTTTCTTAATTGGTTTACAAGGTTATAATTAAAATCTGGTGAGTCTATAGTTAAAACTAAATCATAATCATTTTTAATAATATAGTTTTTTAATTTTCTTATCATTTTTAAATATTTTGAAATTGAAAGTATTATTTCAAAAAGCCCAATAGATTTAAATTCTGATAAATCATAAATTTTATTAGAAATATATTTTTCAGATTGTTTGCCACAAACTCCATCAAATTGGTATTTATCTATATGCATTCTTGATAAAATATTTGAGCAAATATTTTCACCAGATTGTTCCGTACAACAAACAAAAATTTTTACTTTTTTCAATTTAGATCGACTGATGAGATAAATAAATTATTTTGACTAGCATAATCAATAATTTTTTTCTTATCTAAAATTAAACACTTATTTTTTTGCAAAAATACACCTTCATAATTATATTTTTTTAAATTTTTTATTGTATCTAAACCAATTAAGGGAATATCAATGAGATTACTCTGGTTTTGTTTTGAAAATTTAAACAGTACACCATTATCATCTTTTCTTTTATATTCTTTACATCTTTTTAACAATTCATCTGTTCCTTCTATAGCTTCTAATCCTAAAACTAATTGATTTTGAATTATCATAGCCTGACCAACATCTAATTTCTTATAAATTTGATATATTGATTTAGCTTTTTTTAAATTTAAAATTGCATTTTTAGATGGCTTGATTTTTGTTAAATTTATTTCAGTTGAAAATAATTCATTGCAATATTTGGTCCAATTAAAAAAAATATATCCTTTAGTTTCAAAGTATCTTTTCAAGCTCATTAAAAGATTATTGTCGCCCTTTTTTTCTAATAAAAGACTTTTAGCGAGTAATAATGTCGGCAAATCAAAACCTAAATCTTTAATACCAGGTCTTTTTATACTCCCTGCAAATATTATATGTTTTATTTTATTTGAATCTAAAACTTTAAAGATTTTTTTTACTGATAAGATATCTAAATCTACAACATGATGGTTGTTATAAAATTTATTATTTTTATTATTTAAAGATAAAAAAGTAATATCATAATTTTTACTTAATAGTGATTTACCAATATATAAAGGCAAATTACCATCCCCGGCAATTATTCCTATTTTAGTCATTTTCAAAAGTGGTAATACCTCTTTTTGAATTTGAGTTCAGAAATTCAATTACTTCCTTAATTTCTAAAATTTCAGAACTTTCAACAAAATTATTTTTAATATTATTTTCAATTGTATCATTTTTATCAAAAATCATATTTATAAGATTTTTAATTTCATTGATTGCATTTGATGTTAAGCCTTTTCTTTTTAAACCAATGAGGTTTAAGCTTTTTAAATTTTCTCTTATTCCTGTATACAAGCCATATGGAATGATATCTTTTTCCACACCACTCATACCACCAATCATTGCATATTTTCCTATTCTAACAAATTGATGAATTGCTGAATTACCTCCTAAAATTGCATTATTATCAATTTCTACATGTCCTGCAAGAGTTGCATTATTGGCTAAAATAACATTTGATTTAATAATACAATCATGTGCTACATGTGAGCCAACCATAAATAAACAATTATCAGCTATAATTGTATTTAAACCTCCGCCAGATGTTCCTGGATTTACAGTAGCATTTTCTCTAAATTTATTATTACTGCCAATTTTAAGATAGGATTTTTCTTTATTATATTTTAAATCTTGAGGTTCTGAGCCAATTGAACAGAATGGATAAAACGTATTATTATTTTCTATAATTGTATCACCAGTAATAGATACATGAGAAATTAGATTGTTATTTTTTCCAATTTTTACTCCATCTCCAACAATACAAAAAGGACCAATATTTGTTGTTTGGTCAATTTCTGCATTATTTGAAACAACAGCTGAAGGATGGATCATATATCTAAAACTATTAAATTATGAAAACGTGACTTAAAATAAATAATATATTTCTAATTATTACTTATAAGTTATCATTGCTGAAAACTCAGCCTCACAAACTTTTACGTCATCTTTATAGCAATTACCTTCAAATTTATAGACATCTCTAACACTATTAACAAAAGTTACTTCAAATAATACTTTTTCATTTGGAAGTATTGGTTTTCTAAATTTAGCTTTATTTACACTCATGAATAGAACTGACTTTTCTTTAAATTCTTTAAGTTTGTATGAAACAACTATGCCAGCTGTTTGAGCCATCGCTTCAACAATAATTACTCCAGGAACAATTGGTTTATCAGGAAAATGTCCCTTAAAAAAATATTCATTTGCAGTAAATAATTTTTCAGATTTACCATGCTCACCGGGTGTAATTATCTCACAGGTATCAACAAATAAAAATGGATCTCTATGTGGAATGAGGTTTTTAATTTCTTCTATATTTAATTTCATTTTCTTAAACTATTTCTTATAATTTCTTTCTTCCATAACTTAATATCTTTTGCTGGGAAACCAGCAATTATTGAATTGTCAGCTATGTTTTTTGTCACTCCACTTTTACCAGCGATTGTAACATTATCACCTATTTTTAAATGACCTGATATGCCTGCTTGTCCTCCAATTGTAACGTAATTACCTATTTTGGTACTTCCAGCAATGCCAACTTGAGCAGCTATTACTGCGTAATTTCCAATGTTAACATTATGAGCAATTTGGACTAAATTATCTATATTAGAAAATTCTCCTACTGAGGTTGAGTCAAAAACCGCTCTATCGATAGTAGTGTTAGAACCTATTGATGAATTTTTTCCAATTACAACATTGCCACTATGATTAATTTTCTGTTTAGTTTTCATTTCAAACCCAAAACCAGTTCCACCAATTCTAGCACCTGATTTAATTATACAATTTTCCATTATAATTGAATTGGAAATAGAGACATTATCATGAATAAAAACATTTTTATGAATAATAACATTTGGACCAATACTTGAGTTTGAACCAATATAGGCACCTTCTTTAATTTCAGTATTCTGAAAAATGGTTGTATATTGGTTAATTTGAACATTTTTTTCAATTTTGCTATTTGAATCTATAGACGTATGATTTGAAACGATTCCATTTGAAGCAAAAATTTCATTATTAAATAAATTACTTACAAGAGCTAGAGCTAAGTATGGATCCTCAACAATAATCGGATAACAATTTTTAGGAAGATAACTTACAAATTTTTCTTCAATTAAGCATGCTTTAGCCTTTATTTCTTTTAAATCATTAAGATATCTAATATTTGAAAAAAAAGATAAGTCATTTTCAGATGAGTTTGATATAGTTTTTAAATTAGAAAATATTTCATTTTCAGAAAGTTCAGAACTTACTTCTAATGAATTTTTCTCTAATATTTTTTTAATTTCTATATATTTAATTTTTTTCAAAATCTTTATATTCCAAATTTAAATTTAATTCCTCTAATTCACTGTTTATATCAATAGTTATATCTAAAGAATTAGATGCTATCAAATAAGAAGTTGAGTCTAATATTAAATCAACACTATTTTCAAGAGCATATTTTTCCAGTAACTTTAAAATTTCTTTTAAAATTATCTCCCTAATTTTAATAATTTCATTTTGATAATGGAAATTAAATTCTTCAATTGTTATACTAAATTGAGATAGCTGATTATTATAATTTTCAATTTGTTTTCCAATTTCTTCTTCACTTAAAATTAATTTAGACTCTTCAATTTCATTCAATTTTTTAATCAATTCATTTTCTATTATATTAAAATCTTTTAGGTACTGTTCCTGATTTATTTCAATATCTTTCACAGTTTTTTGGTAAATTTTGTTATTGTCAATCAGCGACTGAACATTCACAATAGCAATAGTTTGTGAAAAAATCTTAGAGGAGAAAATATTTATAACAAGAAATAATATAATATAAATTAACTTCAATCTAAATTACCTACAGAAAATAAGAACATTCTTTTTATATCATATTCCTCATCAATTATTGGGAAACCCCATGTAAATCCTATTGGTCCTACTGGTGAATAGTATTTTATTCCAAATCCTACAGATGATCTTATATTATTATCACTTTGAGTGGGTTTAGTTTTATTATCCCAAACTAATCCATAATCATTAAAAATATTTAAATAAAATGGAAAATTTGATTGATTAGTAATTTCGTATGAATAATCTAATTTTAATACAGCAAGATTATTACCTCCTATATAGGATGTTCTTGAGTTACGAGGACCTGCTCCATAAATATCAAATCCCCTAAGTGATCTACCGCCTAAAGCAAATTTATCATCAGTTAAAATATCATTATTATTTAGTGAAAATATATTGCCAAGTTTACCATGAATTCCATAAATACTTTTTTTACCACTAATATATTTTTTTATAGTGACTATGTTTTTGACAAAACCATTATTGGAGCTAGTTGGAGTTTCAATTATATTATTAAAGTTAATATAATTACCAGTTTTTGCAATAAACCCTTTATTTAGTGTAGAATATCTTAGATTGTTTTTAATCAAATAACTTATGTTAGAACCAGAGGAATTTAAAATTGTGTTTGAGACTGTAGATGAATTTGTAACTTTGTAATCCTTTAAAGCATATTCAAAATCGATATTATGATACAAATTATTACTAATTTGATATCCAACTCCGATACCAGAGGAAAGTGTATCTAGAGTATATGAACTAGCATTAGAAAAATCTTCTTGTTTATAATTAATGCTGTAACTAATATCAGCATCATTTTCATATGATAATCTATCTGTAGTAATTAATTTAAATTGATTTTTGTCATTTGAAGTATTTAATAAAACATCTAAAGATCTTCCAGTTCCATAAAAATTTCTCTCTCTTAATCCAGTAACTATTGAAAACCCATCAAGAGTACCAAGAGATACACCGGCATTAAATGTACCTGTCTGCTTTTCTTCAACCTCTATGATAAGATTAATCTTATTATTATCAATTTCCTCTTTTTTAAGATTTACTGACTCAAACAAATTTAATGCAATTAACTTATCTCTAATATTTTGAATTTGGCTGTCATAAATTGCGTCACCTTCAACAATTTCTAATTCTCTTCTTATAACATGATCAAAAGTTCTTGAATTACCTACAATATTAATTTGATTGGTATACTTTGGTATTATTGGTAAAATTTGAAATAAAACATTGACTTGATTAGTATTTACTTTGTTTTCATATGTTTGAATTTCAAAAAAATCAATACCATTATTTAAAACAATAGAGGAAACATTTTTTTTAAGATTGTTAACTTTACTTACAGAATATATATTTTTATCATTCAAAAATAATTCAATTTTTTGATTTACTTTGCTTAATGTATTGTTATCTAAGATATTATTATTATCTTCGATGTTAATTGAAGAAAAAGAATATTCATCACCTTCTTCTATATATAAATAAATATTTACTCTATTAGTTTTTAAATATTCAATTTTTGTTTCTACTTTAACATCAAGATAACCATATTCTTTGAAATAATTAATTATTAAAAATTTATCTCTTTCAAGAACATTAGGTTTGTAATTATTGTTAGCAAAGATATTCCTAATTGTTTTAGTTTTAGATTTAATTATTGCTCTAATATCCTCATCTAAAATAAAATTATTACTATTTATAATAATTTTATTAATCTTTGTAATTTTGCCTTCATTAATATCAAAATTTAAATCAACTGTATTCGTCTCAGGGTATTTTTTTTCTGAGTAATCAATTTGAATATTATTGTATCCAAAAGATTGATATGCATTTTTGATTTCTTTAATAAACAGATTTATGGAAGATTTATTTGATTTCGTAAAATTAAGTTGTGAAGCAATAAGCTCTAAATCTTCATCTTTTAATCTTTCATTATTTTTAAAATATAATCTATCTATATTAGGATACTCTTTAACCATAATTAAATATTTATTATCTAAAAGTTTTACTTGAACATCAGAAAAAAGATCTGATTCTATTAAAACTCTAATTATATCATTAGTGGATTCTTTGTTTGAAGTATCTGGAATTTCATTTAAAATTGATAAAATTGCTTCAGTATCAGTGAAGTCGTTTCCTTGAATATCAAATGTAATTTCATTAGAAATTAATGGTTTTGATAAAAAAGAAAAAACAAATAATAGAATGAATTTATACTTTAAAATTAAACAACTTTTTTTCAATTTCTTCATGATATTGAATAATATCTTTAATAGTGTTTAGTGAAGAATACAAATTTAAAGATGTTACTTTTTTAATTATTTTGTAAATATCTGTATATTTTATCTTATTGTTTTTATATAAATTTATAGCAAACTCATTACCAATATTAAATTTAATCAGATTTTCAGGTTTTTTCTTATTTATATTATTAAAAAATTTATAGATTGGAAATACATCATCTTTAATTTCTTTGAAATTTAAACTTCTATATTTAGCAATAAAATATCTGTTATCATTATACTTGTATTTAATTTTAGTTAGATTTAAAAAATTTAAAATTGGAATATTCATGTCATTATGAAATAAATTGAATTGTGTCACATAGTTATCAAACTCAACTATAGAGTGCACTAATGCTTCAGGGTGAATAAGTATTTCCATTTGATTAAAAGGTATATCAAATAAATAATGAGCCTCTATTAATTCTAAACATTTGTTTACAAGTGTTGCTGAGTCAATACTATTTTTGTATCCCATTTTCCATTTAGGATGTTTAATTGCTTGTTCAAATTTTATATTTTTTAGTGAACTAAATTTTTTCTTATAAAATGGGCCACCTGAAGCAGTTAAAATAATTTTTTTTATTTCCGTTTCAGTATTTATTTTATTAAAAAATTCAAAAAGTGAAAAATGCTCTGAATCAATTGGAAATATGTTTGTTTTATTAAAATAATTTTTTTTTTTAAATATATGTCCTCCTGAGACAATTGCTTCCTTCGATACAATACCTAGATTATCAGTATTTTTAATTATATTTTCAAGAAAATATAATGATTTATATCCTGATATTGCTAATAAACTCAAATCAGATTTACTAGATGATAAAAAACTTTTCAATTCATATAAATTTAAGAATTTAGTTTTACCAATTTTATAATCAAAATTAGAAAGTTTTTCGTGCTCATACAAAAATGCATATTTAGGTTGATATTTTTTTATTTGCTTAATTAGTAATTTTAAATTTGACTTAGCACATAATAAACCCACATTTAGATCTGGAAAATGCTTATCAATTAGAGATAAGGTTTTTTTACCTATAACACCTGTACTACCGAAAATATTAATTCTCATTGTTAATTAATAATTGATATAGAATAAATAATAATTGAAAATAAAAAACTATCAAATCTATCAAATACCCCACCGTGACCGGGAATAAATTCACTTGAATTCTTTAGATTATTTTTTCTTTTGAAAAATGACTCAATCATATCACCTATAAAAGCACATATTATAATTAATAATATATAAAATATTAATTCTAAATTTACATTTATCTCAAAAATAAAAGCAAATAGTAAAGATAAGAAAAAAGATAATAAAAAGCCCCCAAAAAGACCTTCATAAGTTTTATTTGGACTGAGTTTAGTAAAATTATTTTTTCCAAAGTTTTTACCTATAATGTAAGAAAATATATCAAAAGATATAACGATAAATATAAATAAATTAAAATTTAATAATATTACTTTATCAAAATCAATAGTTATAAAAAATGCAAAAGAAATAAGTATGTATAAAAATGGCAAAAATTTATATAATTCAAAATAAAGATAAATTTCAATAAAAATTAAAAGATAAAGTAAAAAAATTAAATAGTATACATATTTAAAATTTATATAAATACAAATACAATATACTGAAATAAAAAAACTTGAAAACAACAACCTTAGTAAAAAATTATTATAAACCATATTTTCTATCAATATTTAAATATTGATTTATAATGAAGTTAAATTCTTTTTCAGAAAATTCTGGCCATAAAGTTTCAGTAAAAAACAATTCTGTATAAGTTAAATTATACATAATAAAATTACTTAATCGCTTATAACCTCCAGTTCTTATTAGTATATCTGGATCAGGAAGTGGGCCTAAAAAAAATAAGTTATCTATATTCTTTTGATTATCAAGATTAATATTACTCCCCTTTTTGATAATATTTGTTAAAATATTTCTTATTTCATCTTTAAAACCATAATTAAATGCAATATTAAGATTTAAATTTTTATTATTTATTGATGATTCTTCAATATTTTTAAAAATTTTTAATATTTTCTGAGGTAATTTTTTTCTATTACCAAAAATTTTAATTTTTACACCTTTTTCTTTTACCAAATCATTAAATGTTTTAGAAAAATTATCATATATTATTTCATAGATAACATTTATTGATGATCGATTAAAATTTTCAGATGATAATGCAAATATAGTTAAATTTGAAATTTTTTTAGTTAAAGTATAAGTTACTACCTTTGTGATGTTTTCAAATCCTTTTGTATATCCATTTAAACTTGATTGATTATTTTTTTTAGCCCACCTTTTATTGCCGTCAAGTATTAAGGCGATATGATTTAATTTATTCAATGAGAATTATACTTTCAAAATATCAGTTTTTTTTAATTCTAATACTTTGTCAATTTTTTCTATATTATTATCTGTTATTTTTTGAATTTCATTTAATTTTCTTTTTAAGTCATCCTCTGAAAGATTTAAGTCTTTTTTTTCATTTTTGGATGTTTCTATAAAATCCCTTCTAATATTTCTTATTGCTACTTTAGAATTTTCAGCAATTTCAGAAGCTATTTTAATTATCTCTTTTCTTCTTTCTTCACTCAATTTAGGAATAGGAAGTCTAATAAGTTGCCCATCTGTTTGTGGATTGATACCAAGATTTGATTCTGAAATTGCATCTTCAATTGATTTAATTAATGATGAATCCCATACTTGAATTGTAATTGTGCTTGCATCTTGAACAGAAATATTGCCAAGTTGATTTAAAGGAGTTCTTGATTCATATGCATCGACTAATATATTGTCTAACATTGAGGGATTTGCTCTTGAAGTTCTTAAAGAATTTAATTCTTTTTCAAAATGTGAAACAGCAGAATTCATTTTATTTTCTAGATCACTCATAATTAACTTATTTTACTATATGAACCTTTACGATTCAAAACATTAATTAACGAGTTTTTTTTAAAAATATTAGTAATAAAAATTGGTATTTTCGTATCTTTTGCTAGACTAATAGCAGTTAAATCCATAACTTTTAAATTTTTATTTATAACTTCATTGTAAGTAATATTTTTGATTAACTTAGCGTTTTTATTTTTTACTGGATCTTTATTGTATATACCATCTACCTTTGTTGCTTTAATAATTAATTTACAATCTAATTCAGAAGCTCTTAAGGTTGCAGCAGTATCTGTGGAAAAGAATGGATTACCAGTTCCAGCAGCAAATATAACAATTCTATTTTTCTCTAAGTGTCTGATTGCTCTTCTTCTAATATAAGGTTCAGCAATTTGTGACATCGTTATTGCTGATTGAACTCTTGTTGGAACATTAATTTTTTCTAGACTACTCTGTAAAGATAATGCATTCATTACAGTAGCTAACATACCCATATAATCAGATGTGGATCTGTCAATTCCTTCAGAAGCACCTTTAATCCCTCTGAATATGTTCCCTCCTCCAATAATTAAACAAATTTGATATTTTTTTTTGTATACATTTTTTATTTCATTAGAAATTTTGTTTATTGTTGAAACATCTATACCATAGTTGGAAGATCCCATTAGTGATTCACCTGAGATCTTTAGTAAAATTCTTTTATTCATTCTATAAATTAATTAAATCAAAAGATATTAAGTTGTATTTATATTTTGAGTATTGATTAATTATATCTCTAACCGTCTTATCTTGATCTAAAATATAAGATTGATTTAGTAGTGTTACCTCACTGAAGTATTTTTTCATTTTACCTGCTAGTATCTTTTCTACTATATTTGATGGTTTTCCAGAATTTAAAATTAATTCTTTTTGAATTTTTTCTTCTTTATTTATCAAATTTTTGTCTAAATCATCAATATCTATAGATTCAGGTTTCATTGCTGCAATATGCATACATAAATTTTTTGATAAAGCTTCAATCTCAGCATTATTATCAACAGTAGAATATTCTACTAATGATATTATTTTTCCAATATTTATTCTATAACTATTGTGTATGTAAAATGAATAATTAGAATTTTTTTTATTTTTAATTACTAAATCATTAAGGATAAGATTTTCTCCAATTTTTGCAATCATTGAATTAAAGTAATCTTGAACAGTTCCTTTTTGAAACTGTAATTTAAGAAATTGTTCTTTATCAATATTAGTATTATTTTCTAAAACTAAATTCCCTAAACTATCAAGAAAGTCCAAGAAAGTATCACTTTTAGCAGCAAAATCTGTTTCACTATTAACTTTAATTAATGCAGTAATATTTTCATTAGAATAGAAACCTACCGCACCTTCAATTGCTGCTCTATCACTTTTTTTAGATGCTTTTGCTAATCCTTTTTTTCTTAATGTTTCAATTGATTTTTCAATATTGTTATTGTTATCCTCCAAAGATTTTTTGCAATCCAAGAAACCTGCTCCGGTCTTTTCTCTTAATTCTTTAATTAATTCGGTTATACTTGACATTATTTAACATCCTTTTTTATATCTTCTTCTACATCTTCTTCTTTAGTTTCAATTGAATCTTTAAAATTAGAGGCATCTTGAATAGTTTCTGAAAAGTAATTCTTATATAAATTTATTGAGCGAAGAGCATCATCATTGCCAGGAATAATATAATCGATATTTTCTGGATCTGCATTGGTATCAACTATTGCAACTACAGGTATATTAAGTTTTGTTGCCTCTTTAACTGCAATTTTATCCTTAATTACATCGAATACAACCAGAAGATCTGGTTTTCCATTAAGTGTTCTAATACCACCTATATTTAACTCTAGTTTTTGCTTTTCTCTAGAAATATCTAATAATTCTTTTTTGGATAAGTTTTTTGATAAATCATTATCTTTTAAAAATAGTTCAATTTCCTCTAATCTTTTTATAGAATTTGAAATTGTTTTCCAGTTAGTTAATGTTCCACCTAACCATCTTTTATTTACATAAAAATTGTTATTTAACATTGCTAAATCTTTGACTACATCGCTACACTGTTTTTTTGTTCCTACAAAAAGGATTTTCCCAGATTTAGAAACAGTTTCATGGATTTTTGTAAGAGCGACATTAAGCAACTCTAAAGTAATTCTTAAATCAAAAATATGTATGTTATTTCTAACACCATAAATATATTCTTTCATTTTTGGATTCCACCTTCTAACGTTATGGCCAAAATGTACGCCAGATTCTAGAAGATCTTCAATTTTTACTTCTGGTAAATTCATAATAACTCCCGGTTTAACCTCCACAGAAATAAAAACACCGGTTTTTTCTGTGTGCTAGATTTAATAAATAGTCTCATTATTATATAGTATTATTTTTTCAAGATAATTCTAAAGAATAATCTAAAATTTTTGATTTATTCAAATCATCAAGTTTTTTGTATGATTTAATTGAATATTTATTAAAATCAAAATTCACTAATTTCTGATCTACTGTAATGAAGACATCAATAAAATTATCATTATTGCCACTTTCTCTTTTTGTAAAAATATTATCTTTTAATTCATCCATATTTTTAAAATTTGTGTAAATATTAAATTTATAATTATTTTTAATAAATTTTTTTTCCAAAGATTCTATTGACCTTATTATAAATCGTGTATCAGTATTACTTTTTACAACATCTATATTGAATATTAACAAATTTCCTTCTTTTATTAAAGGTCGGTACTTATATAAATTTTCACTAAATATAGTTAATTCAAATTGAAAATTTTTTTCTGATACTGTTATAAATGCATATTTTTTTCCATCTTTATTTGATCTTTCTTTAATATCTAAAATAGCCCCACAAACTTTAATAATATTTGAATCATAGCTTTCTGAATAGTTTTTAAAAGATATTATATTCTCTATTTCAAAAAACTTTTTTGGATAATGATTTAATGGGTGATCAGAAAAATAAAATCCAATAACCTCTAATTCGTTAGATAAAATTTCTGCATTCTTCCATTCTTTATAATTTTGATTGAACAGGTTTTTATCTTCAAAAGAAATTTCATTTTCTTCAAATAGCATGTCTTGATTAATATTTTTCTCTCCTCCAAATAGCTCAACAAATCTTGGTACATTATTAAATAATTTCGATCTGTTAGATTCAATACTATCAAAAGCTCCAGCCTGAATAAGTTTTTCAAGCTGTCTTTTATTTATTACCTCTTTAGAAACTCTATTCATAAAATCAATGATACTTTTAAATTTACCATTTTTGTTTCTTTCATCAACCATGCTAGAAATTGATTTTAAACCAACACCTTTAATTGCTGCTAATCCAAATCTTATCGATTTTAAGTTGTCATTTATTTCAATTGAAAATAAGGGTTCAGAAAAATTTATATCTGGTTTTAAAAAATTGATATTTAATCTTTCTATTTCTTGTTTAAGTAGAATAATTTTTTCTGTTCTATCTACAGAATAATTTAAAGTTGCGGTAAGAAATTCGTGAGGAAAGTTTGCTTTTAAATAAGCCGTTTGATAAGCAATTAAGGCATAAGCTGCAGCATGACTTTTATTAAAACCATAACCCGCAAATTTATCAACTAAATCAAAAATTTTTGAAGCTTCTTTCTTATCAATATTGTTTTGAACAGCACCATCAATAAATCTTGATTTTTGCTTATCCATTTCCTTTTGAATTTTTTTTCCCATTGCTCTTCTTAATAAGTCTGCTTCACCTAAAGTATAATTTGATAAAACTTGCGCAATCTGCATTACTTGTTCCTGATAAACAATAATTCCATAAGTTTCTTTTAAGACGTCTTCTAACATAGAATGAAGATACTTGATTTCTTCACGTCCATGTTTTCTATTACAAAAAGATGGGATATTATCCATTGGCCCAGGTCTAAACAAAGCAACTACAGCAATTATTTCTTCAAATCTATCAGGTTGTAATTGGCGAAGGACGCTACCCATACCATTACTTTCTAATTGGAATATTCCTACTGTATCACCCTTGCTTAACTGATCATATGTTTTTGTATCATTTAAAGGTATTTTATTTATTGAAAAATTTTTATTTTCTTTAACTATTAATTTTATGCAATCATCTATAATGGATAATGTAGTTAAACCAAGAAAATCAAATTTTATTAAACCTGCCTCCTCAACATACTTCATTGAAAATTGTGTAGCATTCGTGTCAGTATTTTGATCTTTGTATAAAGGAACTACTTTAGATAACTTTTCGTGACCAATTACAACCCCAGCAGCATGGGTTGAAGCATGTCTGTGAGTTCCTTCAATTTTTAGACTTACATCAATAATATTTGCAATTCTTTCATCACTACGTATCCTTTCTTGCAAACTTCTTTCAGATTTAATAGACTCGCTTAAAGTAAGTGGATTTGACGGATTAAAAGGTATTAATTTTGCAAAAGAATCTACTTCTCCATACGGAACTTCTAAAACCCTACCAATATCTCTTACCGCAGCTCTTGATGCTAAAGTACCAAATGTAATTATATGGGCAACACATTCACTCCCGTATTTATTATTTACATACTCGATAACTTCATCTCTTCTAGTTTGACAAAAATCTATGTCAAAATCTGGCATTGACACTCTTTCTGGATTTAAGAATCTTTCAAATAATAGCTCATACTCTAGTGGATCTAGATCAGTTATTCCTAAACACCAAGCCACTAAACTGCCTGCACCTGATCCTCTTCCGGGGCCAACAGGAATGGATTGCTCTTTAGCCCAATTAACAAAATCAGCTACTATTAAAAAGTATCCTGCAAAACCCATTCTAATTATTGTTTCATTTTCATATTTTAATCTATCGCTATAAGTTTGTATATTTTTAATATTCTTTTCTTTTATTTTTTTTTCAAGTCCCAGTTCTGAGGTTTTTAATAAAAAATCTTCTGCTGATAAATTTAAATCATTTTTAAATTCTGGTAGTTGTGGCTTTGTTGACTCAGGAAAATAATTACAAGATAGAGAAATATTTAAATTATTTTGAATTATCTCAGGAATATCTTCAAAATTTGAATGCATTTCTTCATTTGATTTAAAATAAATATTTTCATTTGAAGTATTTCTTTGAGAATTGTTAATTGTAGATTTTTGAGCAATACATAGTAATGCATCATGAGCTGAATAATCATCTTTATTAGCATACTTAATATTATTTGAACCAATGAGGGGTATGTCAAATTCTTTTGATAAATTGATGAATTCTTTTTCAAAAAAATCAATATTTTGATCATTGATCCTCTGAATTTCAAAGAGAAAATTATTTATAAATATTTCTTTAAAATTAGTGATTAGTTGAATTATATCTTTTTTTCTATTTTCTTTATTTAACAAAAGTAAAGGATTAAATTCACCACCTATATAACAGAATAAACCTTCAGAAAATTTTTCTAATTGCGAAAAGTATATACCAATATTATTTTCTTCATTAAGATGAGAAAGTGAACTTAATTCTAATAGATTTCTATACCCAATTTCATTTTTGACTAAAAATGTAATTTGGGAAATTTGATCATTTACAATAATATCTAATAAATTTATTGAAGTTCCAATTATAGGTTGAATATTATTTTTTACACATTCTTTAGAAAATTCAAATACTCCAAACATATTGTTGTTATCTGTAATGGCAATTGCAGGCATGTTATTTTTTTTAGCAAGATCAACTAAGTTAGTAATTTTTAGAGTGCTTTCAGAGAGAGAATATGAAGATAAAGATCGTAAATGAATAAAAGGATTATTCATTTGTCAAATGTATTTTCTTATTTTTAAAATAATAAATTTCATCAGCTAATAAAGAATAAGTTTTGTTATGAGTAACATATACTAAAGTTTTATTATTTTGTTCGATATAATTTATAAAAAATTTAAAAATATTGTTAGCAGTATCTTCATCAAGATTACCAGTCATCTCATCAGCTAAAATTAAATCTGGATCATTTACCAAAGATCTAGCAATAGCGACTCTTTGTTGTTCTCCTCCTGATAATTTTAAAGGTTTATAATTTATTCTTTCATCTAAACCGAATTCAAGAAGTAGTTTTTTAGAAATTTGATAACTTTTCTTTTCATTTTTATTAATTAATAATGGTAGCATAACATTCTCGATCACAGTAAGTTCAGGAATCAGATGAAAAAATTGATGAATAAAACCAATGGATAATCCTCTAATTTTATTCGTTTCATCTTTAGAGCACAAAGAAATATCTTTATTTTTAAAATAAAAGTTTCCATCATATTCTGAATCAAGTAAACCAATAATATTTAGAAAAGTTGTTTTGCCTGAACCTGAAGGCCCAACAATTGAAACTTTAGTGTTTTGCTTTAATTTAAAATTTAAATTTTTAATTATCTCAATTTTTGAATTATTTTCATTTGTATAATTTTTACAAAGATTGGTTATCTCTAATAGATATTTATTATTCACTTCTTAAACTTTTAACAGGGTCTATCCTAGCTGAACTTAAAGCTGGGAAAATAGTTGATATAATTGATATTATTGTTGCTACACAAAGTACGTAAATTACCTCATTTACGCTAATTTTAGAAGGTAAAGATGATAAATAATAAATTTCTTCAGAAAACAGTTTTGTTCCTAGTAAATATTCTAAAAAACTTTGAATTGATTTAATATTTATTGTGAAAAGAATTCCAATTATTAATCCTATTAAAGATCCTATTAAACCAATTGAGATTCCAATAGTAAAAAATATTTTTATAATACTTTTATTACTCATTCCAATAGTTTTCAAAATTCCAATATCTTTGTTTTTTTCTTTTACAAATATAATTAATCCTGAAATTATATTTAATGATGCAACTAAAATAATTAATGAAAGAATAATAAACATAACATTCTTTTCTACCTTAAGTGCATTTATTAAAGTTTTGTTTTGATCCTTCCAAGATATTGAATAAAAATTTAATAAAAGATTAGAAGTTTCTAATTCTACTTTATTTTTAAATAATTCAATTTCATTAGGAGATGATGTAAAGAATTCAATTTTGTTATATACATCTTCATCATATAAGAGTAATTTTCTGACAAGTTCTGAAGATAAAAAAATTAAATTTGAATCATATTCATATAAACCTAGATCAAATACACCTACTATCTCCAATGTTTTAAATCTTGGAATATTTCCTAATATTGTTTTATCAGTCTTTGGAATTGCAATTTTCACCTTATCTCCTACAGTTAAATTCATTTCATTCGCTAAGGAGTCTCCAATTAGTATTTCATTTTTTGGATTTTGAATTAATGCACCACTATTAATTGAATTAAACAAATAATGATTTTTATCATATTCATCATAGCCTTTGATCATAACACCTTTTGAGTTATTTGATTTTATAATTAATCCATTTGTTTCAATTGATTTGTAGTGTTGGTAAAAAAAAGAATTATCAATATTCAATATGAGTTCATCAGCTTGCTTATTTGTTATCTCATTATCAAAACTATAAATATTAAGGTGTGAATTAAGTCCAATTATTCTGTTAGTTAGATCAATTCTAAAACCATTCATAACAGACATTACTATAATAATTGCTGCTACTCCTAAACTAATACCTATTATTGAAAACCAGGCGAAAATAGATACATAACCATCAGATTTCTTAGAGAATAAAAACCTAAAAATCAGTAATCGTTCTGATTTAGAAATCATTTATTTTTTTAACTTGTTGTTAATAAAATCAATTACACCACTAGATGAAATTTTTTCAATTTCATTATTTTGGCGATTTTTTATTTCTACTAAATTATCTTTTAAATCTCTTTTCCCAATAATAATTTGATATGGAGTACCAATTAACTCATTATCAGATAATTTTTTTCCTATACTGCAGATTCTATCATCTAAAATGACTTCAATATTATTTTTCATAAAATATTCATAATATTCTGATGATTTTGTGGCACAATCTTGATCTTCTGGCATTAAATTTACTATGGAAACCTTAAATGGAGCGACCTCTAAAGGCCATCTAATTCCTTTTTCATCATGATAAGCTTCTATAATTGCACCCACAAGTCTTGAAACACCAATGCCATATGATCCCATATGCACTGGAACATTTTTCCCACTTTTATCTTGAACAAATGCGTTTAATTTGTCAGAGTATTTTGTTCCAAAATAAAATATATGACCCACTTCAATGCCTTTAGAAATTTTTAAATCTTCATTTGAAATTGGGCAATTTTTTTCATCATGTTGATCATCAACTGCAGCATAAAAAGATTGTAACTCATTTATGTCTATAGTTTCAGTGTTTAGTGTTTCTAATTTTTTATCATAATAGAGTGTACTTTCACCAGTCTTAGCTAGTATTTGAAATTCATGACTTAAGTTTCCGCCAATTGGTCCTGTTTCTGCTCTTAAAGAAATTGGTGTTAAACCCATTCTAATAAAAGTTTTTATGTATGCTTTAAACATATTGTCATAAGATTTTTTTGCTTCGTTTTCATCAAGATCAAATGAATAATTATCTTTCATTAAGAATTCTCTTCCTCGCATTACTCCAAACCTAGGCCTAACTTCATCTCGGAATTTCCATTGAATATGATAAAGATTTTTTGGAAGATCTTTGTAAGAATTTATATGTGATTGAAATATATCTGTAATTAATTCTTCATTTGTTGGGCCGTAAAGCATTTCTCTTCCGCTTCTATCTGTAATCCTTAACATTTCTTTTCCATAATCATCGTATCTTCCTGATTTAATCCACAAATCAGAAGATTGAATCGTAGGCATAAGCAGTTCAACTGCTCCTGCATTATTTTGTTCTTCTCTAACAATCTGTTCAATTTTTTTTAATACAATTAGACCTAGAGGTAACCACGAATAAATACCGGCACTAGATTGTTTAATCATGCCAGCTCTGATCATTAATTTATGTGAAATTATTTCAGCATCTGATGGCGCATCTTTAATAGTGGGAAGAAAAAAGTTAGAATATTTCATTTATTAAATATGTTTGATAAATCAAATCCAAATAAAATCAAAAAAAATAAAATTAAAGCTGATATTAATGAAGTTGCTATAAATTTTATTAGAAGATATGGCTTACTTGGGGCGCTTTTTGCATGTCCAGATTCTACTTTTTGGGGTACTTTTATCTTAATCGGTAGGAGTATGAAAAATAAAATCCACCAAACAAGGATAAAAATTAGAACATGAGTAAATAGTGCCATTAAGATCGTATTAAATGAACTTCAATTTCTGGTTTTTTTTGAATTGAATTTTTTATAATCTTTCTAAAACTACTTTTAACTAAGTCAGATACTATGAGATCTGATGATTTTTGATCTTTGTTAAGTTTTGTATAGTTTTCTATAAAAAGTATTTTAAAATCATTTTTAATATTTTCTTCATCTATTCCCGGCAATCCTTTTAAAGTAAGTAACATATTTTTATTAATTGAATAGTCATCATCATTGATAATTAAAGAAATTAAAACTAGACCCTCAAATGAATATTTCCTTCTCTCTTTAATAAAAGCAGATTCAGAGTCGTAAAGATTTTTACCCTCAACAATTAACTTTCCAGTTTCAAATTTTTCTACAATTTTTGGTTCACCTGGTGCAATTTTGAGACATTTTCCATTTTCTAAAATTTTAGTAAATGGTACTTGAGATGAGTAAGATAATTGTTTATGTGCTTCTAGATGCATAGGTTCACCATGCACAGGAATAGATAAGTAAGGTTTAGTCCAATTATACATTTGCTTTATTTCATCTGCATAGCCATGACCTGAAACATGTACTAAATCATCATCAGCAGTTACTATCTCAACTCTTTGTCTAATAAGTAAGTTCTTTAAATTATTTATTGATTTTTCATTACCAGGAATATCTCTAGAGCTAAAAATTACTACATCTTCAGGTTCTAAATGTAAATGTTGATGAGAATTATAAGCTATTCTGAAAAGAGCAGATCTTTTTTCACCCTGACTTCCAGTACAAATTATGACTAAATTTTCTCTTGGTATATAAGAGGCTTCATCTTCACCAATAAAAATTTCATCATCTGCAACATAACCACATTTTCTTGCTACTTCGATATTTTTTTTCATACTCCTACCAACAAGAGCGACCTTTCTTTTATTTTTTTTTGCTGCTTGAATAATATTTTTCATTCGTGCAATATTTGAAGAAAAACAGGTAACAACAATTCTATTTGAAAATCTTGAAAATATACTTGTCAGTTCATCCCTAACGTCACTTTCAGATTCTGATTTACCAGGCACATTTGCGTTAGTAGAGTCACCTATTAAGGCAAGTAATCCATCATTTCCTAATTTTTCAAATTTTTCTTTTGAAAATGAATCTCCTAAAGTAGGTGAATGATCTATTTTCCAATCAGCAGTATGAAGTAATGATCCATATGTTGTTTTAATTACTATTGCAGTTGGTTCAGGAATTGAGTGTGTAGTTGGAATAAAACTTATGTCAAAATTATTGAGTATTAATTTCTTGTCTAGATTTATCTCTTGTAAAGTAAATCCTTCTACTTTATTGAATTCTTTTAGCCTATTTTCGATAAGAAATTTTGCAAATTTACTTGCATATACAGGACATTTAATTTTATTTGCTAAGAACGCAACAGCTCCTGCATGATCTTCATGACCATGACTGATAATAATAGCCTCGAGATTATCTTCTAAACTTTCAATATGATCTATTTTTGGTACCAATAAATCTACACCAGGAAATTTTTCATCTGCAAATGAAAGACCTAAATCTATCATTATCCATTTTCCATCACATCCATAAAGATAGCAATTTGCACCTATTTCTCCAATACCACCAAGAGATAAAAAGTGCAGTCCTTCATTAAAATCATTTAGTTGTAAATTATTACTCATAAAAATGTTTGTTACCGATTTCTTTTATTCCTTCTAATGTTAAATGTTCCATATATATAGGTTTATAAATAATTTTATCTCTAAATATTTTACCCAGACCACCCGTTATATAGACTTTGGGTTTAAAATTATTCTCCTTAATAATTTGCTTTAATATGCCATTAACTGCATGCAAATAACCAAAATAGAAACCTGATTGAATAGAAGCAGATGTATTATTATTAACAATTTTATTTGATTTTGAGATTTTTGAAGTTTTTATTAACTCAGCATTTTTTAAAAGTGTCTCCATTGAAAGATTGATACCTGGAAATATTAATCCCCCTAAATATTGATTATTTTTAATGACATCAAAAGTAGTAGCTGTACCAAAGTCGACAATTATACAGTCTTTGATTTTCTTACTATATACATAGGCATAGTTTGCTATTCGATCACTTCCAATTTGATTTAAATTATAATTGATACTATTTCTAAATGATATTTTTTTGGGATTAATTACATAAAATTTGAATTTATTTTTTTGAAAAATATTTTTTAAAATTAAATTTAAAGAAGGTACAACAGAGGACAAGATACAAAATCTATCTTTAAGATTATTAATCAACTTATTGTTAGATTTAAAAAATTTATTTATTTCTTTTTTTGTAATATTGATTTTTTTTTCTGTTTTTAATCTAATAATTTTAATTAATTTATTTTTTGTATAAAAACCTATAACTATATTCGTATTACCTACATCTATAACAATCATTAAATTATTCTAGCATTATATATATTTTCAAAGTTAGTATTATTTTTTAAAGTGATTGAACCATCTGGGTTAAGGTTATGAAATATTCCTTGTTTTACATTTTGTTCATTAATTTTTAAATTAATATTGCTTCCTAAATATAATAATCTACTTTTATATTCAGTCATAATTTTTTCGTGGTTATTTAGCAGTTGTTTAAAATTTTTAAAATACTCTTCCATAATCTCATATACAAAATAAAAATTGTTAATTTCTTTATTGTATTTATTAATATTAGTTGTTGGATAATTTTCAATTTTTGGAGAAGATACTATATTAACTCCAAAACCAGTGTTGATATATTTATCACTTTTGATACTAAATATTTCTGAAATTATTCCAGAAATTTTTTCTTTATTAATTAAAATATCATTTGGCCATTTAATTTGAGTTTTAACATTACAAATATTTTCAATCACAGAACAGATCATATTAGTAATAAAAGCATTATTTAAAAAATGATTTTCTATTGGCAATATATTTTTAGATAAAATAGAAATATAGACATTATTTTTTGGACTTTCCCAAGTTGTTCCTCGTCTTCCAAATCCTTTTTTTTGTTCATTTGCCATCAAACATATATCTCTATTATAAATAAGTTTTTTAACCTCTGACATTGTAGAGTCTACAGATTCAATAAAATGAAAATCAAAATTGTTTTTATCTAATAGATTTTTAATTTTATCTAATGACATTAATCAAATGGTCAAACTTGCTGATATATTAATCAATAAAGATGGGTAAAATATAAAACAAATAATTACAAACAAACTTAAGGACAGAATAATTTTTGATTGAAAAGAAATTTGAAAATTAATTATTCCTTCACTTTTACTTTCATCAAAATACATTATCTTAATAATTCTTAAATAATAAAAAGCAGAAATAACACTAGCTAGGACGCCAAGAACTGAAAGCACATATAATTCTTGTTCAATTGCAGCAATGAATACATAAAACTTTCCAAAAAATCCTATAAAGGGTGGGATGCCAGCCATAGATAACATTATTATTGAAATAGAAAGACTGACGATTGGATTACTTTTACTTAACCCTTTTAAATCACTTATATTAATTAAATATTCATTTTTAACTTTTAATGAAAGTAAAATAGCAAAAATAGCAACATTCATTAACATGTATGAAAACATATAAATTGATGCTGCTTTAATTCCATCATCATTTGAGGCAACTAAAGCTATTAAGATATAACCTATATGTCCGATAGAACTATAAGCTAATAATCTTTTAATATTTGACTGTGCTATAGCCGCTATAGCTCCAAGAAACATTGAGGCTATTGATAAAAATAAAATTATTTGACTCCATTCTAAGTAAAAATTTTCAAATGGAACTAAGCAAAAACGATAAATTAAAGCTACTGCAGCAATCTTAGGGACAATAGCAAAAAAACCTGTAATTGAGTTTGGAGCTCCTTCATAAACATCTGGAGTCCACATATGGAAAGGTACGGCTGAAACCTTAAAAGCCAAGCCTACCATCACAAATACAAGCCCAAATATTAGGCCTAAATTTAAATTATCATATTTTGATAAATAGAAACTTATATCATTAAAATTCATTGAACCAGTAAATCCATAAATTAAGGAGAAGCCGTATAAAAGTATACCAGACGATAATGCTCCTAAAATAAAGTATTTTACTCCTGACTCAGCTGATGAGATTGAATCTCTTTTTATTGCTGCAGCAACGTATAGAGATAAACTTTGTAGTTCTATTGCTAGATACATGGACATAAGATTATTTGAAGCAATCATTAACATCATCCCAAGTGTAGAAAATAAAAATAAAACAGGAATTTCAAAATTTTTAAGCTTAATGCCTAAGAAATAATCTTTAGAAATGATGATACTAGCTATAGATCCTAATAGAGCTAAAATTTTAAAAAAATTTATAAAAGAAGAGTGGCTAAATAAACTTTTATAATTTGCAAAATTTGATTCACTACCATAGTAAACAAGCAAAATGGTTAATAATAAAACGAAAACTGCTAGATTGGAAGTTTGTCTAAATGCATTCTTTTTTAAAAAAAGCCCAAAAAGTAAGCAAACAAAAGAAGAGCATGCTAAAAAAATTTCGGGTATAAAAAAAATGTTGTAAATATTATTTAGCATTGGCTATTTCATAGTTTGTTATAATCAGTTCAAGTGATAATCTCATAGGATCTAAAAATAGATTTGGAAATATACCTAGTAATATTACTGAAATTGCTAAAGGAATTAATATGATTTTCTCTCTTGTGTTTATATCTAAAATATCTGCAAGTTTATTATTAGTTATGGTGCCAAAAATAATTCTTTTATAAAGGTATAACATGTAAACAGCGGATAATATTATTCCAAAAGCCGCGCCAATAACAACGTAACTTGAAAATTTAAATGCGCCAACAATGACTAAAAATTCTCCAATAAAACCACTAGTTCCAGGCAATCCAACTGATCCCAGCATAAAAATCATGAATACTGTTGCATAAAGTGGCATTCTTTGAACTAATCCTCCGTAAAATTCAATTTCTCTAGTATGCATTCGATCATAAATAACACCAACACATAAAAATAAAGCTGCTGAAACTAGTCCATGACTAATCATTTGCATCATTGCTCCTTCTAAGCCTTGTTGATTCACTAAGAAAATTCCAATTGTTACAATTCCCATATGAGCAACAGATGAATATGCAATTAGTTTTTTAATATCAGTTTGTGCTAGTGCTACTAAGGAAGTGTATACTATGGCAACTATACTTAATGTCATAATTAAAGGAATAAAAAACTCTGTTGCTTCTGGAAGCATGCCTAAAGAGAAACGGATAAAACCATATCCACCCATTTTTAAAAGTACTCCTGCTAAAATAACAGATCCAGCTGTTGGAGCTTCAACATGGGCATCGGGCAACCATGTATGAAACGGCCACATAGGAATTTTAACTGCAAAGGAAGCAAAAAAGGCAAGCCATAGAAACAATTGAGTATTATAGGAAAAATAGTTACCTTGTAAGAATTCAATACTCATTGAACTTGTATTTCTGTACATCACAATAATAGCAATCAACATGAGTACTGACCCCAAAAGAGTGTAGAGAAAGAATTTAAAAGAAGCATAGATTCTTCTATTACCTCCCCATATACCTATGATTAGATACATTGGTATTAATACTGCTTCAAAAAAAATATAAAATAAAAGTATGTCTATAGAAGCAAACATTCCAATCATTACAGTCTCTAAAAATAAAAAAGAAAGCATGTATTCCTTGACTCTTTTTTTTATATTATTCCAACTAGCTAAAATACAAAGTGGGGTCAAAAAAGTACTCAGTAAAATCATAAAAAGTGAGATACCGTCAACTCCAACATGGTAGAAGAAATTAAAATCATCAAACCATCTAAATTTTTCTTCATATTGATAAGACGGATTGGAATAATCAAATTGTAACCAGAGTATTAAACTTAAAATAAATGTTCCTAATGTTGCTAGTAAAGCAGCCCATTTAATATTAATTGATGTTAATTCATCTTCTTTAATAAAAAGAATAATTAAAGCACCAATTAAAGGTAAAAAAATTATTACTGATACTAATGGCCAGTCTATCATTTAGTAATATAAAAACCATGTTAAAATTATTACTAAGCCTCCAAGCATAGCAAAAGCATAATGAAACAAATACCCTGATTGAAACAAACTTACATAAGATGAAGATTTTGAAATAATCCAGGAGACCCCGTTTGGTCCTAAACCATCAATAGTTTTTTCATCTCCTTTTTTCCAGAAAAAGTTTGCCAATTTGAAAAAAGTTAAAACAAATACTTTATGATATAGCTCATCCACATACCATTTATTTTTAGAAAGAGAATATAAAGGATCTAAGTTATAGGAAAGATTTTTTGCTCTGTTTAAATTATTTGAATATATCAACACACAGACAAGGATTCCAATTGCAACAGCCGATTTTGAAATTAGTGATTGCGTAAGAGGAAGATATTTATGAGAACTTTCTGTTAGTAATATTGCATTATCCCAAAATTCTTTTTTGTAATATCCAATAAAATAATCAGCAAAGAATATGCCAGAAAAAATAGAACCAGTTGCAAGAATAAATAATGGAACTGTCATCACTAAAGGTGATTCATGGGCGTGATCATATGTTTTACTATTTGATCTATTTTCACCATGAAATGTTAGGAATAATAATCTCCATGAATAAAAAGCAGTAAGTAAAGCAGTTAAAATACCTACTAAATATGCAAAGTATGCTATTCCATTTGAAGCATAGAAAGCATTTTCTAAAATACTTTCTTTTGAATAGTAACCAGATAGATATGGGAAACCAATAATTGCAAGAGATCCAATCCACATCATTGTAGCAGTAAAAGGTATTTTTTTATAAAGTCCTCCCATTTTTCTCATATCCTGTTCATGATGCATTGCGTGAATTACAGAACCTGCAGAAAGAAATAGAAGAGCTTTAAAAAAGGCATGAGTTGTTAAGTGAAATATTGAAGCATTATAAGCGCCGACACCTGCTGCAAAAAACATATATCCTAATTGACTGCATGTTGAATATGCAATGACTCGTTTAATATCATTTTGCGTTAAGGCTATAGAGGCAGCAAAAATAGCTGTGGCCGCACCAATAAAAGTAATGAATAAATTAGTAAATGTAGCAAATTCATAAAGAGGACTCATTCTTGCAACTAAAAATACACCAGCTGTTACCATTGTTGCAGCATGTATTAGTGCAGATACAGGAGTAGGCCCCTCCATAGCATCTGGCAACCAGGTGTGTAAACCTAATTGGGCAGATTTACCCATTGCACCTATGAATAAAAGAAAACATAAAAAATCTAAAGTTGGAAAACTTAAAGAAAGGAATTGAATTTGATTCTCACTAAATTGATCTACTTGTGAAAATATACTGTCGAAACTTATCGTGCCAAAAATATAAAAAATTCCAGCAATTCCAATTGCGTATCCAAAATCTCCAACTCTGTTTACAACAAATGCTTTTATAGCAGCTTTATTTGCTGAATCTTTATGGTGCCAAAAACCAATTAATAAATATGAGGCTAGCCCAACACCTTCCCAACCAAAGAACATTTGCAACAAGTTATTACTTGATACAAGAACAAGCATAAAAAAAGTAAATAAGCTTAGATAACCCATAAATCTTATTTTTGATGGATCTTCTTCCATATAGCCTATTGAATATAAATGAACACAAGCAGAAACAGTTGTAACCACAATGAACATCACAGCAGTTAAAGTGTCTAATCTAATTGACCAATCAACAATAAAGTTTCCAGAAGTGATCCAGTTAAGAATAAAAATTATTTCAGTTTCCTTATTATTAATAAACTGAATGAATATTATCCAAGAAAATAAAGTACAAAGAAAAAGGATTGAAGTTGTTGATATTTGATAAACCTTATAGTTAAACTGTTTACCGAGTAAAAAACAAAAAAGAAAACCAAGTAGAGGTAAAAATATAATTGAGGTTGCCATCTACTATCCCTTAAGTTGATTAATTTTATTTACTTCTATTGATCCTAAATTTCTAAAAAATACTACAAGTATGGCGAGTCCAATTGCTGCTTCCGCAGCTGCAACAGTAAGTGTAAGCATTGCGAAGATCTGCCCTGAAATATCATTAATATACGCTGAGAAAGCAATAAAATTAATATTTACCGACAATAAGATGAGTTCTATAGACATTAAAATTATAATTAAATTTTTCTTATTTAAAAATATTCCTAAAACACCTAAGGTAAAAATAATTGCGCCAAGAAAAAGATAGTGTTCAAGAGTAATCATTAATTAAATTCCTTCGCCTATTTTTACTTTTTTCTTTTCTATAGCTGTTGATGCATCAACTGTATTTTGTGAATCTATATTTTGCCTTTTAACACCACCTTTATCTCTTAATGTAAGTGTAATAGAGCCAATCATTGCGACTAATAAAATTATCCCACATATTTGAAATAAATAAAAATATTCAGTGTAGAGTATTTGCCCAATCATTTTTGTATTTTCCACTTCATTAACTATAGGTTGTAGTGGTGTTTGATTGTTATAAATATTAGACGATCTATCTGTTAAAAAAAGTATTCCAAGTTCAATTACTAGAACTATACCTAATAATGCTCCAAAAGGTAAATATTGCAAAAAACCCTCTCTCAACTTTACAAAATTTATATCAAGCATCATTACAACAAATAGAAAAAGGACGGCAACAGCTCCAACATATACAACGACAAGAATCATTGCCAAAAATTCAGCACCTAATAAAACAAAGAGTCCTGATGCGTTAACAAAACTTAAAATTAAGAACAAAACTGAATGAACTGGATTTTTTGCACTTATTACCATTAGAGCAGAAAGAACTGCAACAGATGAAAAAAGATAAAATGTTAATGAATAAAGAATCATTCTTATCTATATTTTCTATCGAGATGAATATTTTGAGCAATTTCTTGCTCCCATCTATCTCCATTTTCTAAAAGTTTATCTTTATTATAAATTAATTCTTCTCTTGTTTCAGTAGCAAATTCAAAATTTGGTCCTTCTACTATCGCATCAACTGGGCAAGATTCTTGACATAAACCACAGTAAATACATTTAGTCATATCTATATCATATCTTGTTGTTCTTCTGCTTCCATCCTCTCTTGGCTCTGCTTCAATTGTAATTGCCTGAGCAGGACATACTGCTTCACAAAGTTTACATGCTATACATCTCTCTTCCCCACTTGGATATCTTCTCAAAGCATGCTCGCCTCTAAAACGTGGGCTTAATGGACCTTTTTCGTGAGGATAATTTATTGTAACTTTAGATTTAAATATGTATTTGAAAGTTAAAAATAGCCCTTGAAATAATTCAAATAAAGTAAAAGATTTAATTAATTTATACATATTAATTTGGCAGCATGTCAAAATATACTAAAAAACCAGAAGTTGCCACAACCCAAAACAAAGAAAACGGTAGAAAAACTTTCCATCCAAGTCTCATTAACTGATCATATCTATATCTTGGGAAAGTTCCTCTAACCCAAATAAATAAAAATAATATAAATATTACTTTCACAGTAAACCAGATTACTCCAGGAACAACATTTAATGGGTATACATCAAATGGAGGAAGCCATCCGCCTAAAAAAAGAATGACAGTCATAGAAGACATTAAAATCATACTCGCGTATTCACCTAAAAAAAATAATACAAATGAAGCAGATGAATATTCAGTAAAAAATCCTGCAACAAGTGTTGATTCATCTTCAGGAAGATCAAAAGGCAATCTATTTGTTTCAGCTAAAGCAGAAATAAAAAAAATAATGAACATAGGTAATAATGGAATTGCAAACCATACAGTCTGCTGAGCTAAAACTATCTTTGATAAATTTAAAGAACCTACACATAATAATACTGTAATTATTACAAATCCAATAGATACTTCATATGAAACCATTTGAGCAGCTGATCTTAATGCTCCTAGAAAAGGATATTGAGAGTTACTAGCCCATCCAGCCATTATTATTCCGTATACTCCAAGAGATGATACTGCAAACAGATACATGATACCTACGTTAATATCAGAGACTACCCATCCTGGAGCAAAAGGTATTACTGCCCAACCTGCTAAGCTAAGTACCATTGTTATTATGGGTGCTAAAATAAAAACAATTTTATTTGATCCACTAGGTATAATATTTTCTTTAGTAATTAGTTTTAATGCATCAGCAAAGCTTTGTAATATACCAAAAGGCCCTACTATATTTGGACCTCTTCTTAATTGAATTAATGCTAAAACTTTTCTTTCAGCATAAACTAAAAAAGCTACAGATATTAAAACTGGCACAACAACAGCAAGTATTTGGGCAATGATTATTAACCCTGTAATTAATATATCATAAGTCATCTAATTATTATGCAGCCTTATTTAAAATATCTTTAGTACATTTTGCCATTGTTTCAGAAGATCTAGAAATAGAATCATTCATATAAAAATTTTCAATATTATATTTAATTTTAATATTCTCAATTTTATTATTTTTAGCAAAAGTTATTTCGCCAATAGAATTAACTTCATTTAAGAGAGCAAATTGACCATAGGTACTAGTAAGCTCATTTCGAAGTTCCCCAAGATTATTAAAATTTAAATTCTTTTCAAATAAGTCACTCAAAACTCTAAAAATTTTCCACTCCTCTTTTGCTTCACCTAATGGATTATGACACTTAGTTGTTTGAATCACTCTACCTTCTATATTCATATAGGTAGAACTTTTCTCAGTATATGCAGGTGTTGGTAAAATTATATCAGCTATAGATGCTGAAATATCTCCATGATGACCAAGATAAACAACAAAAGCATTTTCAAATGTTGAAAAATTTATCTCATCTAATCCCATTAAGAAAACAACAGGCTTTGTTTTATCAATATGTTTTTTTAATTGTTTATTGTAATCATTATCAAATTTTTTATTATAAAATTTCAAATCTAATGCTCCTACTCTAGAAATATCTTGGTTAAGAATATTTAATGGATTTGTATTTTTATTTTTTTGAATTTTTTTCGCAATTAATCCTGCAGTTTCTAATATTTTTTTTCCATGATCATTATTTATTGCTGAAGTACCTAATATTATAAGTGGGTTTTTTGCAGATTTTAAAACTTTATTGAATTCAGATTTATTATTAGATAATTTATTAAGGTAATCTAAAGAATCAGATAAATGATGATAATCGTAGGTAAGATCTAATTTAGGACCTATAAGACCAATTTTGCAGTTATTTTCAATATATGCCTTTCTAATTCTAGCATTTAGTACCGCCGCTTCCCATCTAGGGTTGGATCCAATTAAAAGAATAGCATCAGCCTTTTCAATTTCTTGAATTGTTGAATTAAATTTATAACTTGAAGATGAATTATCGATAATTTGTGTATTATCAAATCTGCAATCATAGTTTTTTGATTTTAGTGAATTACTAAATTTTTTTGCGGAATATAAAGTTTCAATGTCGGTGAACTTACCAGATAAGAATACAGTATTTTCTTTACCTCTTTTTGTAATTTCTTTTTTTATTAATTCAAATGCATAATCCCATGAAGATTTTTGGAGTTTTTTATTAGATTTAGAATATACATCATCCAATCTTTGACTTGAGAGTCCATCAACTGCAAATCTAGATTTATCACTTATCCATTCTTCATTGGTTTCTTCATTTATTCTAGGAAGAGCTCTTAAAACTTTTTTTCCTCTCGTATCAATTCTTATACTTGAACCTATTCCATCGAACACATCAAATGTTTCTGTCTTGGTTAGCTCCCATGGTCTAGATTTAAATGCATATGGTTTACTTGTTAATGCACCTACGGGGCATAAATCAATTACATTTCCAGATAATTCTGACTCAATAGTTTTTTCTAAGTACGTCGTGATCTCAGCATTTTCACCTCTGCCAAGTAATCCTATATCATCAACACCCGCAACTTCTGTAGAAAACCTTACACATCTTGTACAATGTATACATCTTGTCATAATTGTTTTAACAAGTGGTCCCATATTTTTATTTTGAACTGCTCTTTTATTTTCTTCATATCTAGTTTTATCGAAACCATAATACATCGCTTGATCTTGAAGATCACATTCTCCTCCTTGATCACAAATAGGGCAATCTAATGGATGATTAATGAGAAGAAACTCCATTACACCTTTTCGAGCTTTTTTAACTGTTTCTGTTTTCGTTTTTATAACCATTCCATCTGCAGCTGGCATGGCACATGATGCAATAGGTTTTGGAGCCTTTTCCATTTCTACTAAACACATTCTACAGTTTCCAGCTATTGAGAGTTTTTCATGGTAACAAAATCTTGGAATTTCAGTTCCTGCTTGTTCACAAGCTTGCATTACAGTCATGCCGTTTTCAAATTCGTATTCTTTATTATCAATTGTTATCTTTGGCACTAGGCTACTCTTATTTTTCTTTCTTGAATTCTTTTTTCAATTTCAGGTCTAAAGTGTCTAAACAAACCTTGAATAGGCCAAGCAGCAGCATCACCTAAGGCACAAATAGTATGACCTTCAATTTGCTTAGTCACATCTAAAATTTTATCAATATCTTGATGTTCAACATTTCCATGAACCATTTTTTCCATCATTCTGTACATCCATCCAGTACCTTCTCTACAAGGTGTACATTGACCGCAACTTTCATGTTTATAAAAATGTGATAATCTAGCTATTGCTTCAACAATATCTGTTGATTTATTCATTACAATAACAGCAGCAGTTCCTAATCCACTTTGAACTTCTTTTAGGCTATCAAAATCCATTTTAACTGTATCGCAAATAGACTTAGGTAATAAAGGCACACTTGCACCTCCAGGAATTACAGCTAATAAATTTTCCCAACCACCAATTACACCGCCTGCATGTTTTTCAATCAGTTCTTTTAATGGTATCCCCATTTCTTCTTCTACATTGCATGGGTTATTAACGTGTCCTGAAATACTAAAAATTTTTGTACCTGTATTGTTGGCACTTCCTAAATCAGCGAACCATTTTGAACCACGTCTTAAAATAGTTGGTGAAACGGCAACTGTTTCAACATTTGTAACTGTTGTTGGACATCCATATAAACCTGCGCCAGCGGGAAACGGAGGTTTTAATCGAGGTTGGCCTTTTTTACCCTCTAAACTTTCAAGTAAAGCAGTTTCTTCACCACAAATATATGCTCCTGCTCCTCTGTGAAGATAAATATCAAAATCCCATCCTGTACCACATGCATTTTTACCAATTAAATTATTTGCGTAGGCTTCATCTATTGCTTTTTGTAAATTAGAAGATTCAGAATAATATTCACCCCTTATATAAATATAACAAGTATGTGCATGCATAGCAAAGGCCGCAACTAAACAACCTTCCAAAAGAAGGTGTGGGTCGTTTCTCATAATCTCTCGATCTTTACATGTGCCTGGCTCTGACTCATCTGCATTAACAACTAGGTAATGATCTTTTCCAGAGTTTTTTGGCATAAATGACCACTTAAGTCCCGCAGGGAAACCTGCTCCTCCCCTTCCTCTTAATTGACTATTTTTAATTTCCTCAACAATTTTTTCGCTACCCATTTTAATAAGTTCTTTAGTATTTGACCAAATACCTCTTTTTTTGGCACCTTCTAATTTCCAGTCTTCAAAACCGTATAAATTTTTAAAAATTTTATCTTTTTCCTTAAGCATCAAATTTTCTTTCAGGTTGTGATGATTTTCTACCAATTTGTGAACCTACTTTTATTGATTTATTATCTTTTAAATCTTGAAGTATTTTTTTAAAACTCTCTTCATCTAAATCTTCATAATAATCATCATTGATCTGGACCATAGGAGCATTACAACATGCACCTAAGCATTCAACTTCAACAACTGTAAATATTTCATCATCACTTGTCTCGCCAATATTAGTTTCGCAAACTTCTTGTGCAACTTTAGACAGTTTATCACTCCCTCTTAACCAACAAGGTGTCGTTCTACAAATTTGGACAAAATTTTTACCAATAGGTTCTAAATTAAACATCGAATAAAAAGTGGCGACTTCCAACACTCTTATATAAGACATACTTAGAGTTTCAGCTACTTTTTCCATTGAGTTTTTACTTAGCCATCCATTATTTTGTCTTTGTGCTAAATCAAGTAAAGGAATAACTGCGCTTTGAATACGGTTTGGTGGATATTTTTTTATTATTTCAGAAATTTTTTTAAAATTTTCTGATGACCATTCAAAATTATCATTAATTTTTTTAAATACTTTATTATTTGTACCAGGATGATGCATTATCTATCTATCTCTCCAAAAACAATATCTAAGCTACCTAGTATGGCGGCTATGTCAGCCATTAAGTGGCCTTTAGATAAATGATCCAATGTTTGAAGGTGTGCAAAACCTGGTGCTCTTATTTTACATCTATATGGTTTACTAGATCCATCAGAAACAAGGTAAACACCAAATTCACCTTTTGGTGCTTCTACTGCACTATAAACTTGACCAGCGGGAACACGGTAACCTTCAGTGAAAAGTTTAAAATGATGAATTAAAGCTTCCATTGATTTTTTCATTTGGTTTCTTTTAGGAGGTGTAATTTTGTTATCCTCAATTGATATTGGACCTGGTTTGATTTTATTTAAACATTGGTTAATAATACTAATGCTTTGTCTCATTTCCTCTATACGAACTAAATATCGATCAAAACAATCACCCTTTTTTCCAACAGGAACTTCAAAATCAACTTGATCATAGGCGTCATAAGGTTGAGATCTTCTTAAATCCCATGCTACACCTGCACTTCTTAATACAGGACCCGAACACCCCCATTCAATTGCTTCTGACTTTGAAATTATTCCTATATCAACTGATCTTTGTCTTAAAATTCTGTTATTAGTCAGCAAGCTTTCAAGATCATCAATAAATTTTGGAAGAGTTTTAAAATGTTCAAATAATTTTTCTTCCATTCCTTCTGGCATATCCTGATGAACACCGCCAGGTCTAAAATAGGCTGCATGAAATCTTGCCCCAGATACTGCTTCATGAAACTCCAAAAGCTTTTCCCTTTCTTCAAAACACCATAAAAAAGGTGTCACTGCACCAATGTCAGCAGCATAGGCAGGTATATTTAATAAATGATTTAGTATTCTAGTAATTTCGGCAAAAATAACTCGAATGTATTTAGCTCTTTCAGGAACATTGATACCTAGGAGATTTTCCGTTGCCAATGCAAAAGCATGTTCTTGACACATTGGTGAAACGTAATCAAGTCTATCAAAATAAGGAACAGCCTGAAGATAAGTTTTATATTCAATTAATTTTTCTGTCCCCCTATGTAACAATCCGATGTGTGGTTCTGCTCTTTGAACTACCTCACCTTCAAGCTCAACTACTAAACGCAAAACACCATGCGCAGCTGGATGTTGGGGGCCAAAGTTAATTGTAGTTGTATTAAGCTCTACTTCTTTCATTTAATTTTCACCAGTAGATTTCTCATCACCAAAAAGTTTGTTTTCCATTCCTTCCCAAGGAGATTCACTATCGAAATTTCTAAATTCTTGAGTTAACTTAACAGGCTCATATATTACTTTTTTTTCAAGGTCATCGTAGCGAACTTCTGTATGTCCTGTTAAAGGAAAATCTTTACGCAATGGATAACCTTCAAAATTGTAATCCGTCATTATCCTTCTTAAATCAGGATGATTAATGAATTCAATTCCAAATAAATCATAACATTCTCTTTCATACCAATCCGCAGATTTGTGAATATTTGTTATTGATTCTATGTTTTCGTTTTCTTTAATAAAAGTTTTAAGAATAATTTTTTTATTTTTTGTTAAACTTTGTAAAATATAAATCAAATCAAATCTAAATTCTCTTGAAGGATAGTCTACAGCTGTAATATCTAATAATTGATTGAAATTAAGCTCAGTGTTATCTCTTAATTCGTTAAAAATTTTTATAATATTATTTTTTTCAAATTCTATTTCTAACAAATTATTATTCTCTAAAACATTATTTATGCCATCTATTTTAGTAAGAAATTTAATCATATAAAATTATCTTTTAAATTTATTTTCTCTTCTAATTTTTTTCTGTAATTGCAATATACCGTAAACTAATGCCTCTGCTGTTGGGGGGCATCCTGGTACGTAAACATCAACGGGAACTATTCTATCACATCCTCTAACTACTGAATACGAGTAGTGATAATATCCACCACCATTTGCACATGAACCCATTGATATTACCCAACGAGGTTCAGGCATTTGATCATATACTTTTCTTAAAGCCGGTGCCATTTTATTTGTTAGTGTTCCAGCAACGATCATTACATCAGATTGTCTAGGACTACCTCTTGGTATAACTCCATAACGATCTAGATCATATCTTGCCATATAAGAATGTATCATTTCAACTCCACAACATGCCAATCCGAATGTCATAGGCCATAAGGAACCAGTTCTAGCCCAGGTAAGAATTTTGTCATAACTAGCGACTAAGAAACCTTTAGAGGATAATTCTGTGTTTAGAGTATCATCAACAATTTTTTTTGCTTTATCTACTCCCATTCTAAAGCACCTTTTTTCCATTCATAAATAAAACCTATAGTTAAGACAGTCAGAAAAATCATCATTGACCAAAAACCAAACAATCCAATTTTACCAAGTGTTATTGCCCACGGAAACAAGAAGGCAACTTCTAAATCAAAGATAATAAATAAGATTGCTACTAAATAAAATCTTACATCAAATCTTCCACGAGCATCATCAAATGCTTCGAACCCGCATTCATAAGCTGATAATTTTTCTTGATCTGGTTGAGAGTCTCCTACTACAAAAGATAACAATGTCATTCCAACAGCTAATGCTAAAGCAATGAATATAAAAATTAAAATAGGCAAATATTCAAATAGAAATTCAGACACTATAATCTCACAATTAAATTAGTAATATATTTAAAGATTTATTCAACAATAACAACTTGTCTGGTTGCGACTTTAGTTCACAAAAACACTGAAATAAGTGGCGCGAGAGACGGGATTCGAACCCGCGGCCTCTGCCGTGACAGGGCAGCGTTCTAACCAGCTGAACTACTCCCGCGCATGGTGGGTGTTGAGAGACTTGAACTCCCGACCCTCTCGGTGTAAACGAGATGCTCTACCAACTGAGCTAAACACCCAAATAAAAGCGGCTGTTAAATTTATTTAACAGCCGGTGCAAGAAAAAAAGATAATTAATTGTTTACTGAGTCTTTTAGAGCTTTTCCTACAGTAAATTTAGGTCTTTTGGATGCCGGTATTTGAATTGATTCACCTGTTCTAGGATTTCTACCAGTGGTTGCCTTTCTATGGCTCACACTAAAATTACCAAATCCTACAATACTAACCTTTTCATCTCTTTTTAAAGAATTAGTAATTGCATCTAGAAAACTTTCAATTGCTCTAGTTGCATCAGATTTAGATAGTCCTGCTGAAGATGCTACAGATGCGATAAGATCATTTTTGTTCACTTTTAATCTCCTTTATTAATTTTTGATGATAATTCTATGTTTTCTCAACAAGTCAACATTATTATTAAAAATTTCCCAGAAACTAGGGAAATTATCAGATAAATGGCTAGATTTAATGTTTTTTTAAAAAAAAATATTAATGAGTACTAGTTGTATTTTGATTATTTTTTAATTGAGATTCGCTTAAATTTAACGGAATTATAGTTTTTGTTAATGTGTGCTCAAGAATTGAAAAGGCATCAGAAACAGGAATTATTTTAATTCCTTTAATTAATTCTTTGTCAAACTCAGATACTTCTCTGAAATTTTCTTGTGGAATAAGTATTTTTTTTATACCCGCTCTGCTAGCTGCATATATTTTTTCTTTTAAACCACCAATAGGTAGAACGCGACCTCTAAGTGTAATTTCCCCAGTCATTGCAACATCTCTTTTAATTTTATTATTAGTCAATGATGATACTAAAGAATTAAAGATTGCTATACCTGCGCTTGGACCATCCTTAGGTGTAGCTCCTTCAGGAACGTGAATATGAATATCATAATTTTCAAAATCTTTTGGATTTATGCCTAAACTGATTGATTTAGATTTGACGTAAGAAGTTGCAGCTTGAATTGATTCTTTCATTACTTCACCTAACTTACCTGTAATCGTCAGTTTTCCTTTACCCATTGATAAAATGACTTCTACTGATAGTATTTCTCCTCCAACTTCTGTCCATGCCAAACCATTAGTGACACCAACTAAATTCTTCTTTTCAATTTCGCTAGATCTGTATTTTGCTATACCTAAAAGATCTTGTATGGATTTTTCGTTTAAATTTACTTTTTTTAATCTTGAGGTTTCTAATTTTTTTACAGTTTTTCTGCAAATTTTAGCAATTTCTTTTTCAAGACTTCTGACTCCGGCTTCTTTAGTATAATTTCTGATTATTAAATTTAAAACTTTAGAATTAAATGAAATCTCAGATTTTTTTATTCCATGATTTTTTATTTGTTTTGGAACCAAATATCTTTTTGCAATTTGGTTTTTTTCTTTTTCTGTGTAACCAGGTATTCTTATTACTTCCATTCGATCAAGAAGAGCAGGAGGAATATTAAGTGTATTGGCTGTGCATACAAACATTACATCAGAAAGATCATAGTCAACCTCTAAGTAATGGTCATTAAATTTATTATTTTGTTCAGGATCAAGAACCTCCAGAAGTGCAGAAGAAGGATCACCTCTCCAATCAGAACCAAGTTTATCGATTTCGTCTAATAGAATGAGAGGGTTAGATGATTTAGATTTTTTCATTGATTGAATAAATCTTCCTGGCATTGATCCAATATAAGTTTTTCTATGACCTCTAATTTCAGCTTCATCCCTTACACCTCCAAGAGACATTCTCACAAAACTTCTTCCAGTAGAATTTGCAATAGATTTACCAAGAGAAGTTTTTCCAACACCAGGAGGTCCAACCAAACATAATATAGGACCTTTAAGTTTGTTAGTTCTTTTTTGGACTGCTAGGTATTCTAGAATTCTTTCTTTAACTTTATCTAAACCGTAGTGATCATTCTCTAAAATAGTTGAAGCTTTATTAATATTTTGAGAGATTTGATTAGGATTATTCCATGGTATAGACATTACCCAATCTAAATAGTTTCTAATTACGGTTGCTTCAGCTGACATTGGACTCATGTTTTTTAATTTTTTAATCTCAGAGGTACATTTTTCTTTAGCTTCTTTAGATAAATTATATTGGTTTAATTTCTTCTCGAGCTCAGCAATTTCATCCAAATCCTCATTTTCCCCTAATTCTTTTTGAATTGCTTTCATTTGTTCATTTAAATAATATTCTTTTTGTGTTTTCTCCATTTGTCTTTTCACACGACCTTTTATTTTTTTCTCAACTTGAAAAGAATCAATTTCAGATATCAAATAGCCGTATATTTTGTTGAGTCTTTCTTCAGTGTTTATAATTTCTAAAATTTCTTGCTTATGAGATAAAGAAATTGAAATATTAGATACTATTACATCAACAATTTTGTCAGGATCATTTATAGTTTTCACATTATTAATTACATCCTGTGAAACTTTTTTATTAATTTTTTGAAACTCAACAAATTGTTCAATTATAAGTTTTTGTAAAGCTTTTATGTTTGAATTTTTTTTTGCTTTTTGATTAATCTCAGTAAATGATGCAGTAATAAATTCTTTATTAAAATTTATTTTATTGACTTTGGCTCTATGAATGCCTTCAACTAAAACCTTAAGAGTGCCATCTGGAAGCTTTAATAGTTGAATAATTTTTGCAACGGTTCCAAATGAATAAAGATTCTCTTTGTCTGGGTTATCAACTTTTGAATTTTTTTGAGATAGCAGAAAAATTTTTTTATCACCTGTCATTACATGATTAAGAGCATTTACTGATTGTTCTCTACCCACAAATAAAGGGGCAACCATGTTTGGAAATACGACTATATCTCTAAGTGGTAGAACAGGGAGTAGATTTTTTACCATAATATATAAATGTCTATATATTAATTAAATTCAAGAGTTATTGGACATTAATTTTTGACTATTTTCTTTATTTGAATAAATTAAAATTGGATCAGATTTTTTTGCAATAACGTCTTTATTTATCACTACTTTATATAAATTTTTTTGATCTGGAACTTTATACATAAGGTCCATTAAAGAGTCTTCTATTATAGACCTTAAACCTCTTGCACCAGTATTTTGAGAAACTGCCAACTTTGCAATTTCTTTCAAGGCATCCTCTTTGACTTCTAATTTAACTCCATCCATTTTCATTAAAGATTCGAATTGCTTTACAATAGCGTTTTTTGGTTGAGTCATTATTTGTATTAACATATCTTCGTCTAATTCATTTAAAGTAGTAATTACAGGCAGTCTTCCAATAAACTCCGGTATCATTCCAAATTTTAATAAATCTTGGTTCTCAAGTTTTTTTAGTGATGCGCCAATAGTCTTTTTGGGTTCTAAATCTAACTTAGAATTAAAGCCTATAGCAGTTCCTTTTAAACGATAATTAATGATTTCTTCTAAGCCTGAAAAAGCTCCTCCACATATGAATAGTATGTTAGACGTATCTACTTGTAAAAATTCTTGCTGAGGATGTTTTCGTCCACCTTGTGGTGGAACACTAGCTATAGTTCCTTCCATAATTTTTAGAAGAGCTTGTTGCACACCCTCTCCAGAAACATCTCTTGTTATAGACGGATTATCACTTTTTCTTCCAATTTTATCAATTTCATCAATATAAACTATCCCCTTTTGTGCACGCTCAACATTATAATCTGATGCTTGCAATAATTTAAGGATTATATTTTCTACATCTTCCCCAACATATCCTGCTTCTGTTAAACTCGTTGCATCAGCTACTGTAAAAGGAACATCTAATATCTTTGCTAAAGTTTGCGCTAATAAAGTTTTGCCTGTTCCAGTTGGGCCAACTAAAAGAATATTTGATTTTGAGATTTCAATATTATCATTTTCTAAATTAGAAGATAATCTTTTGTAATGATTATAAACTGCCACAGAAAGTATTTTTTTTGAATCTTTCTGACCTATTACATAATCATTTAAGAATTTATTTATTTCAGAAGGTTTTGGTATATCTTTTTTAATCTTGAATTTATTATTCTTATTATCCTCCTTAATAATGTCCATACATAGTTCTACGCATTCATCACATACAAAAACAGTTGGGCCAGCTATTAATTTTTTTACTTCTTTCTGATTTTTACCACAAAAAGAACAAAATAATGAGTCCTTATCATTATTTTTATTCATTATTTTCTATCCTTTACAACCTTGTCTATAAGACCAAATTTAATAGCTTCATCAGCTGAGAAATACTTATCTCTTTCCATTATACTTGATATTTCTGATAATTTTTTTCCAGTATGTTTTGAATAAATTTCATTTAATTTTAACTTTGCTCTCTTTATTTCATTAGTTTGAATTTCAATATCTGTTACTTGCCCTTGGTATCCTCCACTAGGTTGATGAACCATTATGCGAGAATTGGGTAAAGAAAACCTCATGCCTTTCTCTCCAGCTGTCAAAAGAAGAGAGCCAGCAGAAGCTGCTTGCCCGATACAAATAGTCATAATTTTCGAAGAAACATATTGCATAGTATCATAAATGGCTAATCCAGACCAAACGATACCACCTGGTGAATTAATATAAAAAGAAATTTCTTTTTTTGGATTTTCAGACTCTAGAAATAATATTTGAGCGCAGATTAAACTTGCAACATTATCGTCAATAGGGCCAGTTAAAAAGATTATTCTTTCTTTTAACAATCTTGAATATATATCATAAGATCTTTCGCCTCTTGATGATTGTTCAACAACCATTGGGATAAGATTGTTTGTTATATTATCTATCGGATCTTTCATTTTTTTGTACCTTTAATATCAAATGTTTTAACTTCAAGTTTTTTATAATCATCCTCGTTTAATTTTATAACATTTGTTTTCGATTTGGAAATAATTGAATCAATTACTTTTTGCTCGATAAGAGGCGCTCGAATCGTATCCAGTGATGATGGATTTTTTTCAAAATATTCCATAATTTGCTTTTCTTGACCAGGATATTGGCTAGTATATTTCAATATACCTTTGTTAATTTCTTCTTCAGATACAACAATTTTTTCTTCTGAAGCAATATGTTGCATTAATAAACCAAGCTTAACTCTTCTTTCTGAAATTTTTTTATATCTTTTTTTAAGTTCGTCATCTTTTAGTAACTTATCATCTTCATCCAAACTACCTTCTTTTTTAGCTTGCTCTAAACGACTCCATATTTGATTAAAATCATCTTCTAGCACTCCATCAGGTAATTCAAATTTATAGTTCTTATCTAAAAGATCCATTAATTCTTTTTTTTCAATTTGTTTTATTCCCTGCTCATACTGAGTTTTCATATTATTCACTAGGTACTCTTTAAGGTTTTTTTCTGATTTAAGGCCATTCTTATCTAAAAACTCTTTTGTAAGTTCAAATTTAATTTTTTCTTCAATTGATATTATTTCAAAGTGAAAAGTTGTTTTTTTAAATTTATCATCTTGAAGAATTTTAGATAAGTTAATTTTTAATTCAATTTTATCTCCAGCTTTTACTTTTTTGTCTATCAATTCTTTATTTAAACCTGGAAGTATTCCATCATCAAATCCCAAATCAATGGGAAAATTCTTTTGAGATTTTAAATATTCTGGAAGGCCATCTTGAGAGGACTCAAAATTAACAATAACCTTGTCGGAATTTTTTACTTGTCTCGAAGTTTCAATTTTTTTAAAATTTTTTTGTGAGTCAATAAAACTCTTAAATTGATTTTCTTCTGTTTTTTTATCTAAGTTAATTTCATACTTATTAATTTTAAAATCTTTAAAATCTTTAAGTTTAATTTCTGGTTTTAAATCAAATTTTAAATTTATAGTTATTGGTTTATTTTTTTCATAATTACTAAGTTCAACTTTAGGAGCTCTAAAAAGAGACAACTTTTTCTCATCAATTAATTTTCTTGCATTTGTATCTATTACTTTTTGAATTACTTCATTTAAAACATTGTCTTCATATTTTTTTTTAACAATATTTAGTGGAGCTTTACCTTTTCTAAAACCAGGAATATTTACTGTAGCCAGTATTTGATTTATTTTATTATCTACTTCAATATCAATTTCTTCATAAGGAATTTCTAATGAGTATTCTTTATAAAGTTTTGTAGATTTTAATTCTTTTGTAATCATATTAATCAAACCTAATGGTAGGCCGGAAAGGACTTGAACCTTCACACCTCGCGGCACTAGAACCTAAATCTAGCGTGTCTACCAATTCCACCACCGGCCCTATTATTAATAGCCTTTTATGTACAATAAATTAAAAAACAATAGAGAAAATTAACTAAATAGAAATTGGGGCGAACGATGGGATTCGAACCCACGGCATCAGGCACCACAAGCCTGCGCTCTAACCAACTGAGCTACGTTCGCCATAAAACTTAATTTAAAGTTTAATTTTTATATTAATTCGCTATATCAAAAATATGGAAGTTTCAAAAAGAATATTTAATTTAGAAACAGAAACAGCATTCTCTATTCTTGCTAAAGCCAATGATCTAGCAGCCAAAGGTAAAGATATTATCAATTTGGGAATTGGACAACCTGATTTTCCTACACCAATCAATATTCAAGAAGCTGCTATTAAGGCAATCAAAGATGGTTATCATGGATATACTCCATCAAATGGTATTCCTGAATTACGAGAAGCAATTTCAGAATTAGTACTCAATAAATACAAAACAAATATTAAACCAGAAAATGTTTTAATAACTCCAGGAGGTAAGCCAGTCATTTTCATTTCAACATTATTATTAGGAAATGAAGACAGAGAAATAATTTTTCCCGATCCTGGTTTTCCAATTTATAGATCCATGATTAAATACAGTGGTGCAAAGGCTGTACCTTTGCAACTTTACGAAAGAGATAATTTTGAAATTAATACTGAACGATTAAAAGAATTAATTTCTGATAAAACAAGTTTGATAATAATAAATAATCCAAACAATCCAACAGGATCTTATATGAATAAGAAAAAAATTACTGATCTTGTTAATTTATTAGAGCAGTACCCCAACGTATCAATTTTAAGTGATGAAATTTATAGTAATATTATTTTTAATAATGAACAAATGCCGTCATTATTAGAATACGAAAGTATAAGAGATAGATTAATTGTTCTTGAGGGATGGAGCAAAACATATTGTATGACTGGATGGAGATTAGGTTGGAGCATTTGGCCAGACGATTTAATTGAGCATGCCAACAAAATATGTGTCAATTATAATTCCTGCGCTACCTCAATTTCACAATATGCAGGAATAGAGGCAATAAAAGGTTCTCAGAAAGAAGTAACAAAAATTGTTAGTGAATTTCGAAAAAGAAAAGAGTACGTTTTTAATGAATTGAATAAATTAGAAAAAATTTCATGTTTTGAACCAGGTGGAGCTTTTTATGCATTTCCCAATATTTCGAAAACTGGATTAAGCGGAAATAAATTTTCAGAAGTAGCACTGCAAGAAAAAGGTGTTGCTTTAGTTCCAGGCTCTAGCTTTGGTGATAATGCCGGAGAATTTGTTAGAATAAGTTTTGCTAATTCTCTAGAAAACATTAAAGAAGCTATTAATAGATTATCTTCGATATGAAAAAAATAGAAGCAATTATTAAACCCTTTAAACTATCTCAAGTAAAAGAAGCGCTCCATGAAATTGGAATATCTGGAATGACTTTAATTGATGTCAAGGGTTTTGGAAGACAACGAGGATCGACTGGAGGCATGGATACTAATGATGCTTATGATGATGAATTTTTAGCCAAAATGAAATTAGAGGTAATAGTCGAAGATAATCAAGTCGATGAAGTTATAGAATCAATAAAATCTAGTGCATACTCTGGAAAAATTGGAGATGGTAAGATTTTCGTATCCAATATAGAGCAAGTAATAAGAATAAGAACTGGTGAAAAAGACAGTGATGCTGTCTAATTTTTCTTTACTTTTATTCAAAAGCAAGTAATTAACTTCTAATCGTTCAACTCTTTTAGAGTCGGAAGTAGGCATTGTGCCGAAGGAACGCATGCAAAAGTTATAAATCGTTCAACCTATTGTTATAGGTCGGAAGTAAGCTTAAGCTGAAGGAACGCGCATCAAAAGCAGATTTCATAACTAGAGCATGATTTAACTGGGTAACGCTGGATGGCATACCCTTTTGTTGAAGTAAGGAGATAGATATGAAATTAAAAAGCTCGACTCCAAAAGATTTAATGTCTGAAATTAAAGATATGGACATTAAGATGGTTGATATGCGCTTTACTGATATACCAGGAACAACTCAACATTTTACAATACCAATTAAATTTTTAGACGAAGATATATTTTCTGATGGACTTGGTTTTGATGGATCTTCTGTAAGAGGTTTCCAAGAAATTCAAGACAGTGATATGATTGTTTTGCCAGATGCAACGACTGCATACATTGATCCATTTTTTTCAGAAAAAACTTTAGCATTACATTGTAATATTAAGGATCCTGTGACTTTGGTTGATTATAGTCGTGACCCAAGAAATATTGCTAAAAAAGCTGAGGCTTATTTGAAATCATCTGGTATTGGCGATACAGCATTTTTTGGACCAGAGGCAGAATTTTTTGTTTTCAATAATGTTCAGTTTGATTCTGGATCAAACTTTGCATTTCATGAAGTTGATTCTGTCGAAGGCACTTGGAATAGTGGTGCTGATGAAAATCCAAACTTAGGTCATAAACCTAGACATAAGGAAGGTTATTTTCCATTACCTCCAGTTGATACACTGCAAGATGTTAGAACTGAAATGGTAATGACAATGCAAGACATAGGTCTTACTGTTGAAGCACACCACCATGAAGTTGCAACAGGTGGGCAGTGTGAAATTGATTTAGAATTTTCACCACTTTTAAAGATGGCTGATGATATGATGAAATATAAGTACGTCGTTAAAAATGTTGCTAGACAGCATGGAATGACTGCTACATTTATGCCTAAACCTTTATTTGAAGATAATGGATCAGGTATGCACGTTCATCAAAGTGTTTGGAAAGATGGTGATACACTGATGTACAAGGAAGGAAATTATGCTAACTTAAGTGACTTAGCTTTAAATTATATTGGCGGTATACTTAAGCATGCACCTGCTCTATTAGCTTTTTGTGCTCCAACTACTAACTCTTATAAAAGATTGGTACCAGGCTTTGAGGCTCCAGTAAACATTGTTTATTCTCAAAGAAATAGAACTGCATCTGTAAGAATTCCTGCTTATTCTCAAAGTCCTAAGTCAAAAAGAATGGAATTTAGATGTCCTGATCCAAGTGCAAATCCATACCTAGCATTTTCAGCAATGTTAATGGCGGGATTAGATGGAATTAAAAATAAAATTAATCCTGGTGACCCAACAGATATAAATCTCTATGCTGCTAGCGATGAAGTTTTGTCTAAAATTCAATCTACACCTGGATCTTTAGCTGAATCTCTTGAAGCTCTTGAAAAAGATCATGCATTTTTATTAGAGGGCGATGTATTCACCAAAGATGTAATTGAAACTTATATTAGCTATAAAAAAGAGAGTGAGGTTGACCCCATTAATATTAGACCTCATCCACACGAGTTCAAATTATACTACGACGTGTAGAATTATACTTATATCTATAAAGAAAACCGCCTTAGGGCGGTTTTTTTTATGTTTTTAGAACAACACTTTTGATAAGAAATATTTGTGGCTAAGAAATCTACTTATAATGCCAAAGATATAGAAGTACTTGAGGGTCTTGAGCCCGTTCGTAAAAGACCAGGTATGTATATTGGGAGTACAAACCAAGATGGACTTCATCATTTAGTTAACGAAGTACTAGATAATAGTATAGACGAGGTTTTAGCTGGTCATGCAACTGATATAAATTTTCGGTATAAAAAAGATGGTTCGATAAAAATAAAAGATAATGGAAGAGGTATTCCTATTGATTTTCATCCAAAATATAAAAATAAAAGAGCGCTTGAAGTAGTTTTAACTACACTTCACGCGGGTGGAAAATTTAATAGTAATGCTTACAAAACATCTGGAGGATTGCACGGGGTTGGGATTTCTGTAGTAAATGCATTAAGCTCTTTATTAAAAGTTCAAGTCTTCAAAGACGGAAAAGTATATCAACAAGATTATTCAAAGGGGAAAGTTAAGACAAAAATAAAAATTGAAAAATGTAGCAAAAAATTAAAAGGTACAGAAATTTCTTTTATCCCAGATGAAAGCATATTTGAAGAAACACAATTTGTTCCAAAAAAATTATATAATTTTATAAATATGAAATCAGTATTAGTTGGAGGCACAACCATCAACTTTGAAATTGATAAAGAATTAATTAAAGATAAAACCCCTAACAAAAAAAGTTTTTTTTATAAAAAAGGAATTGAAGATTATTTTCAATTAGAATATGCAAACAACTCTAAATTATTTGAAAAAAATTTTTTATTAAAATCAAAAATTAAAGATAATGAAAATTTTGAAACATTAATTTCATTTAACACTAATGAAACTTCAAGTTTAATGTCATATTGTAACACCATTGAAACACCAGATGGTGGCTCTCATGAAAATGGTATTCGTAATGGAATTTTAAAAGCTGTAAAACTTTATGGTCAAAAAAATCAATTTTCAAAAATAGGCAATATCAATCTCAGTGATATTTTTGATTACTCTAACGTTATTATTTCTATCTTTATTAATGATCCAAGTTTTGAAGGCCAAACTAAAAAGAGAATAATAATGCCAAGTTTACAAAAAGAAATTGAAACAAAAACACAACAAGAATTTTTATTATGGTTAAATGCTAATAAGAAAAATTCAAAAATACTTTTAGATAATTTAATTGAAAGAGCGCTGCAGAGAACTGATTTATCAAAAATTAAGGAATTAGATAGAAAAAGTATTAAAGAACGAAATCGTCTTCCAGGCAAATTGGTAGATTGTTCGAGTAAATCTGTAAAAGATTCTGAGATATTTATTGTTGAGGGTGATAGTGCTGGAGGCTCTGCAAAACAAGCAAGAAATAGAGAATTTCAAGCAATACTTCCTCTCAGAGGAAAAATATTAAATGTTTATAATGTTGGGTTATCTAAAATTGCTGATAACAATGAAATACAGAACCTTATTCAGTCTTTAGGATGTGGAATTGGAAAAAATTTTGAAATTTCAAAACTTCGATATGAGAAAATAATACTAATGACTGATGCTGATGTGGATGGCTCACATATAGCAACTCTACTTATTACTTTTTTTTATAAATATATGAAAAGTTTAATTGATGAAAATAAACTTTATCTTGCAATGCCTCCTCTATTTAAAATTTATAACAAAAATAAATCTTTTTACGCATATAATGAAAAAGAGAAAGATAAATTGATTGAAAAAGAATTTAAGTCTGAAAATTATAACATCACGAGATTTAAAGGGTTGGGTGAAATGCCTGCAGATCAATTGAAAGAGACAACTATGGATCAAAAGAAAAGAAATCTAATTTTAATTAACTCAGAAAAAGCAAAAAAAGATTTAAAAATTACAGAAAATTTATTTGAAACTTTAATGGGAAAACAAGCAGAGTTACGTTTTAAATTTATTCAAAATAATGCTAACTTCATTAAAAATTTAGATATCTAATATATGAGTAAATTTTTCCTAGTGATAGATCAAGGTACAACAAGTTCAAGAATTGTACTTTATAATAAAAAATTTGAAATTTTTGATATTGTTCAAAAAGAATTTGAGCAATATTTCCCCAATGAAGGATGGGTAGAACATAATGCAACAGAAATTTGGGATGATGTTAGAAATTTAATTTCAAAAATTTTAAAAAAAAATAAGTTAAATTCTAAAAATATAATTTCAATTGGAATTACCAATCAAAGAGAAACAACAGTTTTGTGGAATAAGAAAACTGGGAAACCAGTTTACAGAGCAATAGTCTGGCAAGATAGAAGAACAGCTAATCTTTGTGAAAATTTAAAAAGAAAAGGAATTGATAAAAAAATTCAAAAAATAACTGGTCTAGAGCTTGATCCATATTTTTCAGCTACTAAAATAAAATGGATTATTGATAATGTTAAAGAAGTAAATAAGAATTTAAAAAATAATAATTTACTTTTTGGAACAATAGATACATGGCTATTATGGAAATTAACCAAGGGAAAATCTCACCTAACAGATATATCAAATGCCTCAAGAACCATGATTTTTGATTCTCAAAAAGAGAAGTGGTCTGACAAGATTTTAAAAATATTTAATATTCCAAAAAATATCTTACCAACTGTAGTTGAAAATGCATATGATTTTGGCTCCACCAAGTTATTTGGTGATTCAATACCAATCGGAGGCATGGCTGGAGACCAACAGTCAGCAACAATTGGTCAGGCATGTTTTAGAAAAGGTCAGTCAAAAAGTACTTATGGTACGGGTTGTTTTCTTCTTATGAATATTGGAGAAAAATTTAAATTATCAAAGAATAGATTACTTACAACAGTTGCTTTTAAAATAAATGGTAAAAAGATGTTTTGCTATGAGGGAAGTATATTTGTGGCAGGTTCTGCCATACAATGGCTTCGCGATAATTTAAAATTTATAAAAGATTCTAGTGAAACTGATGAACTTTATAAAAAAGCTAATAAAGACGAAAATTTATTTTTTGTCCCAGCCCTAACTGGACTTGGAGCACCATATTGGAACCCTAATGCAAGAGGAACATTTTTTGGAATCACTAGAAATACATCTAAAGAAGATATCATAAAAGCAACTTTGGACAGCCTATCTTTTCAAACATATGAATTAATTGAGTGTATGGAAAAAGATTCTAAGACAAAGATTAGTGAGATACGAGTTGATGGAGGTATGGTTAATAATAATAGCTTTCTACAAAGTTTAGCAAATATTTCTCAAATTAAAATTATTAGACCACGTAATGTTGAGACTACTTCACTTGGCGCAGCGTATCTTGCAGCAATTCAATCTGGATATTTAAAAAATACAAGCCAAATAATTAAACTTTGGAAAAAAGATAAAACAGTAAAAGCAAATATTAGCAAATCCATTTCAACATCTAGTATTAGTAAGTGGAAATCAATTATAAATGTGGTCAATAATTTTTATTAAGATTTAACCAATTTGAAATTTCTAAAGAATGGATGTCTTCATCAACCACATCATCATATATTTGTAATTCTTTTTTTTCAAAATTATCAGAGTTTTTCAAAATCATTTTTTCGTTTTCAAATTCTGATAAATTTTCATATACTTTTTGTTCCAACAAAATATCTCTTCTCATTTCCATAAGTCCAGCCATCCATTTTGGATTAAATTCTGGATGATATTGTACTGCCCAAACACTTGATTTGTTTACTTCAAAGCTTATGGATTGAAATTTACTGATCTTATTTGAAGCTAAAACTTTGGCTTCTTTTGGAAGGTTTTCTGCTTCATCATAATGCCAACAGAGTGCATTAAACGATTTTTTTTTATTCTTATACATAGGGTGAACTTCACCATCTTGATTTAATATAATATTTTTGGCTAAAACTGCTTCAAGACCGTTTGGATTTTTTCTTACTTTACCTCCTGCGGCAGTAACTAAAACCTGAAGCCCCCAACAACTTCCAAATATTTTATTTTTTCTTTTAAATAATTCTTTAGCTAGCTCTATTTGATTTGTTATAGACTTTGTCTCATTATATATATTTAACAAACTTCCCGTCCAAGCAACTGCTTCAAAATTATCAAGATTTATGCCTAAAGGAAAATAATTATTGTGAACTGCAGGATGAATTGTTGTAATATTGATAGTTGAACTAGAATATTTTTTTAAAATTTTTTCATATACCTGAAATTGAGTATCCATACCCATTTTTGTATATCGATCAGAAGCTTCTTTTTCATTTCCATCAACTAATAATATGTTCATATTTATCTTTATTTTTCATTTATCATGAAATATGTAAAACTTCATGAAAATTAAACTTGGTATCGCGCCTATTGCATGGAGCAATGATGATATGCCAGAACTTGGCGGTGATACTCCCATTGAAAAATGTTTAGAGGATGCAAGCACATCTGGATTTACAGGCATTGAATTAGGTGGAAAATTTCCTAGAAACCCTGGCATAACAAAATATCTTTTAGAAAAATTTAATTTAAAAATGCCAGGGGGTTGGTATGGAGCAATGCTTAGAGAGAGAAGTGTAAAAGAAGAATGGTTAGCACTTAAAGATCATTTAAATTTATTAAAATTAATTAATGCGGATGTTTTTGTTTTTGCTGATGTATCTGGATCAATTCAAGGTGATCAATCAAAAGCTCTTAGTAAAAGACCAAAACTTGAAAAAGATGAATGGGAAAGCTATTGTATTAAAATTAACGAGTTATCGGATATGCTGATGGATGAAGGAATGCCAATGTCGTATCATGAGCATATGGGAACTATTATACAATCAGAGGAAGATGTAGATCGATTTATGGATATGACAAATCAAAATACATTTTTACTTTATGATACTGGACACTTAATGTTTGCAAAAGCAAATTACGAAAGAGTATTAAAAAATTATATTTCTCGAATTAACCATATTCATTGTAAAGATATTAGAAAAGATATTTTTTTAAAATCTATTAAAGATGACTTAAGTTTTAGGGAGTCTTTTTTAGATGGTGTTTTCACTGTTCCAGGAGATGGATGTATTGATTACGATCCGTTAATTAAGATACTATATGAGTCAAAATATCAGGAATGGTTAATTATTGAAGCTGAGCAAGATCCTAAAAAAGCAAACCCTCTTGAATATGCTAAATTAGGACATAATTATTTGCATAATATAATAACAAAAAATGGGTATTCTTTTTAAATTAACGTTAAGTACATTATTTTCATTCATTCCATTATATGTTCTAGCTCATAAAGTAACATTAGAAGACAAATCGTTAGAAAAGATTGTTAATGAAAGAATGGCGCTAATGCAAAAAATTAAAAGCACATCATCGAAACTTTACAGATTAATGAATTCAGATCAATATGAGGAAATGTTAGAACTTAATGAAATTCTTCTTCATTCAGCATCTGATTTTAAAAATTTTTATCCAGAAAATAGTCAAGCAGAAGGAGCTAGTGATAATATTTGGAGTGATCGTGAGACATTTAATGAATATAACCAAAACTTTGTAGATGATATCGAAATGATATCTTTAAGTATAGAACTAGAAGATAAAGAAATGATAAGTGATGCTATTAAAGTAATGGCTGCAAATTGTAGCACTTGTCATAAAAAATTTAGAAATTAATTATTTAATCTTAAGTGCGGATTATATTTCCATTCTAAATATTTAACAAATTGTACCATTAAAAAATTTAAAAATAGATAAAGTATACCTGCAGCAATAAATGCTTCTACTGGTGCAAATGTTTTAGCCATTATCTTTCTAGCGATACCTGTCATTTCCATGTAGGTTGTAAGACTAACTAAAGAGGTTGCTTTAACCATTAGGATTAATTCATTACCATAAGATGGTAAAACTTTTCGTATAGCTATAGGTAGTATAATTTTTCTTAAAAGTAAAAATTTTCCAAACCCAAGTGATAAACCAGATTCAACCTGACTTTTCTCAATTGATTGAATGCCACCTCGAAAAATTTCTGCTCCATATGCAACAGTATTAATTGTAAGTGCTATTACCCCGCACCAAAAAGGCTCTTTTAATGCGTACCACAAAAAACTTTCTCTAATAAATTTTACGGAACCTAAACCAAAATAAATTAAATAAATTTGCACAAGTAAAGGCGTTCCTCTGATGATAAAAATATAACTTGCAATTGTTCTTGATAATAATGTAATTTTGGACACTCTTCCAAGAGCAAATAATAAGGCTAAAACAAAACCAAGTGGTAATGAAATTAATAATAATAAAATTGTATTATCTAAGCCAGATAGTACCAAAAAGAAATTTTTATAAATTAGAGAATTTTGAATACTATTTAAAAATTCAATCACGTCGAAAATCCTTTTGAATAATTTATTTCTAGCGTTTTAAAAACCCTACCAGAGATTGTTGTTAAACATAAATACAATATTGCAGCTGTTATTAAGAAAGTTAAAGGTGAATGCTCAACGTTAGAAGATATTCTAGATTGACGCATAATTTCAACAAGACCAGTTACGGAAATAAGGGAAGTATCTTTAAGAGTTATTTGCCATACGTTCCCTATTCCTGGTAAAGCATGTCTTATAACTTGAGGCGAAATAACTTTAAAAAAAATACTAAATTTATTCATACCCAATGCTCTTGCAGCTTCTATTTGACCCTTAGATATAGCCAAATAAGAAGCTCTTAAAACTTCACTGGAATATGTTGCTGATATTACGGCTATTGCTATTGTTGCAATTGTAAGTGCGTTTAGTTCTATATATTTATTATATCCAAATACTTTAGCTATACTCATAACAACAGCATTGCCACCAAAGAAAATTAGATAAATAACTAATAATTCAGGAACACCTCTGATTACTGTTGTATAAAAATTTGCAATAAATCTTGTTATTCTGTTTTGTAATATCTTTGCCCAAACTGTAATAATTGCTAGAAAAAGACCTAAACCCATTGATAAAATGCTTACTAGTAGAGTCATGAGTGTTGCAATAAGAAATTCATCACCCCACCCTGCATCTCCAAATACTAATTTATCAAATTTGAACATATAAAATTAAACAAGTAATGATGAAAAATATACTTGTCTACCTCCTAATATCAAATTTTAAATCAGAACTTTTTCTATTTCTTCGATCACTCTAGAGACGGGTATTTTATTGATATTTTTTGAGTTAAAATCACTTGAAGATATTGAAAGTAGATTTGGATTTTCAGGAGTAAATTTTTTTGAATCTTTGGGACCAAAGAGTTTAATTAATGGGCAATATCCAGTTGATAACATATGACTAACACCGCTATCGTTTGAAATGGCTAATTGTAAATATTTGGTAGTAGCCATAATAATTTCTATATTTTGATAATTTTTAATATGATCCTCAATAAATATTGATTGAGGATAAAGGTTTTTTAATTTTTCTTTTAAATATAATTCATCAGGTCCAATAAAAAAAACTATAGTCTTATTATTTCTTTCAAGATAATTACATAGCTCGATGTAGTTATCTAAAGACCAAATTTTGTTTTTTTCACCTGCACCAGGTGCTATACCTACATAGCGTTTTTGTTTTGGTAAAATATTACTTAATACTTCATCGAGATTTTTACTAATAGGAATTTTAAAATCACTTCTATTATTTTTAATAACTATTAAATCTAATAAATCTAAAATATAGTTTAAATAATACTTTCTTTTGTTATTATGTTTAATTTTTTTTGTAGAAAAAAAACCATTAGCAGATCCAGAAATAAAATTTTTATGTTTTATTCTTTTTAATGCTACAGTTCTAATTACTGATTTTTGTGTATCTAAAATATAATCAAAAAATTCATTTTCTAATTTATATCTTTTAGATATTTTATTCCAAAATAATGGACTAAGGTCTGCTTGATCGAGTATCTCATCAATATAATTAGATGCAATAAATTTAAGAGTATTCGAATAAACAGTTTTACCCTTATTTGTTAGCCAATATAATTTATAATCTGGAAGTCTTGATTTAATTTCGTGAAGAAGTTGTAATTTTATTATTCCATCTCCGATTTTTTCACCATTTGAAAAGACTAGAATTTTTTTATCCATATTTTAATTACTCAACTTTACTTTTAGATAAATTTTTTTTTCTTTAATAATAAATCTATTTTTTTATTATAACCATGAATACCAAACGGTTTTTTATTATATTTTTCAATATAATATTCTATCCCCTCGCTTAATGCGAAATATGCACACTCTTTTGAATTTTTTGGTAATTTAAATTTTTTAATAAATAGTTTTGCAAAGTATGTATAGAAAACATCTTCATTTAAAAAAAAATTTGTAATGAAATACTTTTTATTCCAGAAAAAAATAGATTTAAGTAATAATTTTAGAAACTTTAAAAAATAACCTCTGAAACATATTTGATTAATTATTTTTAAATCAATATTTTGCAAATATATATTATGACAATCTAATATATTTATAAAATCATCTACTTTTCTTAAGCTAAAACCTCCATTGCAAAAAAATTTTGGTGATTTAGGTTTCTTGTTAATTAATTTTTTATGATAAGATGGACCCCCAATATAGCTTAAATTATGATTATACCAAAAATCTAGTTTATCTTCTAATATAATTGAATCGATTTGACTTATAAGAATATACTCGTAATTTTTGAACCTATGATAAAAATTTTTATCCATACAAAGTTTGTTATATTCGCTATGATTAGAAAAAAAAATATTAGGAAAAGGTTCGACATTTATATTATAAATATCAAATTTGTTTTTAATCTTATCCGGACAGACAAAAAAAATATCAAATTTATTTTGATATAATTTTATTACTCTTAAAATAGATTTAGTTTCATAGTGATCAAATTCTGTCTTATGTGTTGGAATTAAAATGGCAACTTGCACTTTAAATAATTTTATCTTTCCAAGTTTTTGGTGTCAAAGAATTATCTATTTCAATATCAAAATTATAGTCAAAATCTTTAATACCTTTCTTTTTAATATATTTTGCAGTTTCTTTAATAGCTGTTTCTATGTTGGTACTAGTTTTATAATCTAATAATCTTCGTGCTTTATCTGAAGAACAAAATGCATTTTTTACTTCAAGAGGTCTATCTTTGAAGTATATTGGCTTTCCATTATAACCTAAATGGTTTGCGCATAGATTTACTAATTCATTAATAGAAATAGTTCCTTCATCTGGTCCAATATTAATAATTTGATTATTTGCATCATGACTTGTCATCATTTTATATAAAGGTGTTATGCAATCCTTAATAAAAGAAAAACATCTTTTTTGTTCTCCATCTCCATAGATAATTGGCTTTTCTTTTTTTAACATTTTATGAATAATAATAGACATAACATTTCGATATGGATCATCATATTTTTGTTTAGGACCAACTATATTATGTGGAACTGCTATTACCCATTCAATATTATTCAATTTACAAAGAGATATTAATACTTTTTCTGCCGCGAGCTTAGCTATGCCATACGGATCAACGGGGTTTGGGTCTGAGTCTTCAGTAAATGGAGGATTAATATTACCATATCTGGCCATAGAGGAACAAAAAACAATTCTTTTTACTTTATTGTTGATGGCTGCTGAGAAAACACTAACACTTGATTGAAATATATTTTTTGTTACAAAATTAGGTGATACTACTGATAATCCTTCATAAGCAGTTGCAGCACAATGATAAACAACATCAATATTATTTTGCTTAAATAATTCATTAATATCTTCAAAATTATTACAATCAATATTTGAGAAGATAACTTCTTTTGGAATATTATCTTTATAACCACCAATTAAGTTATCGTTTCCATACACATTATGACCTTTATTTATACATTCTTCAGCCAAATGTGATCCTAAGAATCCTGCTATTCCTGTTATAAATATATTCATTAAATTAAAAGAATTAACTAAATTAAGTTTTATTACAATATAATAATTTAAATTATATAAATAAAATTTTAAATCTTATTCTTTAATTTTCCTGTAATAGTTTTTCCAACTTCTGCTACTAGGCCACTTTGATCAATCAGCACAGGGCCAGACGCTGGAGTATTGATGCCTAGATCAACTAAATTACCAGAATTTAATTCAGGTTCAATTAATGCAACATTATTATCAGTCCAGTGCTCAAAAATAATATCAATTTTATTATCAATTAATGATGCTAAAATTGGATTAGTTCTACCCTTAGTAATTTCAACATCGCAATCATATCCATTTTCTAGAATATAAGAGGCTATAGTTGAATGTATATTAGCACTATCCCAGTCAAATGACCCAATTTTAACTGAACAAGCATTCGCAGAAAAAGAGTGTAAGCTGAATAAAGATAATACTGATAAAACTAGAAATAATTTTTTAATAAATTCATAGTTTCTCATCTAAATGTATGAAATTTATATCTTTCATTTAGAAATTTTTAAAGATTTTTTTAAAATTGTATTGAATGAATAGTCTAATTAAGAAAGTGGTGCCCAAGGGCGAAATCGAACCACCGACTCCAGGATTGCAGTCTTCTGCTCTAGCAAAATGGCAACGTATCCAAGTTAAGTTAAACGAGACTAATTCTCACTTTCAAATTCAACTTATAACACCTTATTTCATAAAATTGTATGTAAAAAGAATCACAAGTGCAACTTGAAACCTAAGATCGTTTCGAAACATGATTCAAGATTCCTACATCTCAACACTCAGTAAGTTATAACTTTTTAACGATGCCAAACTTCAGTTGAAAATATGACTCTCTAGAAACGTAAAATAAAGAATCTGAGCTATGAAACAGAGCTGTTTTTTTACTCCCTACCCCATAACTGTCAGAATAAAGGCAGTAGGTTCACAGGGGCCTAAAAATTTATATAAAAAATTTTTATTTTGGTTTTTTAATGTGTTTAGAAAGGATTAATTTACAAAACTTTCTAAATTTTATCCATGAAGGTTAGATTTTATGAAAAAATTTTGAAATTTTATTAATAAATTTTATGTATTTTTGTTAAAGTAATTTATAAAAACGTATAATTGACTTTGACTTTGATATTGAATTTTGTTACCCAATTCATTTATGCCTGAAAAATTTGGTATTCGTAAAAGTCGTTTGTTTAGAGATAATGGACGTGCACTTGTTGTTGCTATGGATCATCCACGTGTATTTGATACTATTACCGGTTTAAAGAATGCTAATTCAATTATTAATAAAGTAATTGATGGAGGAGCTGATGCAATATTGGCACCATTTGGTACTGCATCTGATTCATCGAAAGTTCTAGGAGATGCTGGATTATGGTTAAGTGTTGATACTACTAGAGACACTGTGACAACTGTTGTTGAAATGGCTCTTCGGTTAGGTGCAGATGGAATAAAGGTTGAGATTTTTCCATGGTGTAAACCTGAAGATGATTATTTTTCTAAATCTAGTGGTAACGAAACAGTTCTTAATGCTGTTTGCCTAGCGTCAGAATGTCAAAAATGGGGATTGCCTCTGATGATAGAAACTATACCTTTTGGATGGCCTAAAGCAGATAGAAAAACAAATGAACAAATTGCTGCTGCATGTCGTATTGCAAGCGAAGCTGGTGCTGACTACGTAAAGTCTTTCTACACAGGTGATAAGTCTAGTTTTAAAGAAGTAATTGAAAACTGTTCAGTTCCTGTATTTATTCTTGGTGGAGAAAAAGTTAGTTCAGATCTTGAAATTTTGAAGATGGTAAGAAATGCAATGGATGTAGGTGCGATTGGTATTACAATGGGAAGGAATATTTGGGGTCATAAAAACATTAAAGGCATGACAAAAGCTTTAGAAGCAATAATTCATAACGATGAAAGTGTGGAAACATCACATAAATTCATTAATGAATAGGAATGAAGAAAAATCCAATATCATAATTCTTCAAGGCGGTCCTGCAACTGGAAAAACAACACTTGGAAAGAAAGTTGCTAAGGAATTTCAATTTCCTTACTTCAGTAAAGATAATATTAAAGAACTGATATTTGATTATATTGGCTTACCAACAACACCAGCACTATTTAGTGATAATGCAAGTCAAAATACTTCTGATGATGAAAATGAAGGGAAGCTTTCGGGAATGAAAATGGATGAAGCTTCGGTTGCCATTCTCTTTCAATTAATTGAAGCTCATATCCAAGTTAAGAAATCATGTATAATTGATTGTACTTTTGATGAGATTCATTCATCTACATTTAAAAAACTTAAATCTAAATATTTTTTTTTCCCAATACAGATCTATTGTTATGCTGATTTAGATGTATTATTGCAACGATACAAAGAACGCGCTGAAACTAGAGAAAGACACCCTGGACATTTTGATAATTTACTTCTCCAGTCTTTTTTAGAAGATCCTAGTAGATATGATTTAAGGCCACTTGATATTGAAGGAGCAATGTTTTCAATTAATACTACAAATCATTCTTCTAAAGATTACGATCAATTAATTGATTCAATATCTAAATCAATATCACAAGCAAATAATTAGTTATAAATTAAATTTTAATTTTATATACGAACATTTAAATTATTTAACAAATACTGATGATAATCTACTCAAAGCAAACATTCCTGGATCATCTAAATTTTTTGATTTTTCTCCAAACATTCTTGCTCTTCCAATTTTACATTCTTTACCTCTAAAATTATCTAAAGCGTTGATTGTAGCTTTATATATAATTTGGCTATAGTTATTTTCAGATCTAGAAATCGAGTTTGATATTTCAAATAATGTATCAACAAAAGTTTTATCACCAATTTTACTTTTTCCTCTTGTGCATATTGCTTCTATAACTTTATTTATAATTTCTGGTATATCATTAAAATTTAATTCTTTTTTACCTTTTGTTTCTTTTGCAATAGTCATAAACGAAATTGCTATAAGAGTTCCAAAACTAGAGCTTGATGCTTTAGTAAAACTTTGCGCACAAACAAAAAAATTTTTACCTAAGTCATCCTCAAACTTATAAAGATTTTTATTAATTTCTTTTAAACCCATAGAAATAGTAATACCTAAATCACCATCTCCCAATTGACCATCAATAGAATTAAATTCATCATAATTATCTTCTGCTATAATTAGTATTTTTTTAAAAAAGGTTTCTAAAGATGATTTTGTAATCATTAATACCAAAAAGGACAATTTGCATCTTCTAAAAGTAGCTTTTCTAATTCATCATCTAATTTAAGTATTGATATTGACATGCCAGCCATTTCCATTGATGTTGCATATCTACCTACGTAAGATTTTGAATTAATTATTCCTTTATCATTTAAAATATTATTAAATTTGTTGGCAACAATAAATAATTCTTCATGAGGAGTGGCTCCTAAACTATTTATAAGAATTGAAACTTTATCACCATTTGATAAATTAATATCTCCAAGTAATTTTTCAGATAGTTCTTCCGTAATTTCATCTGCAGATTTAAGCTTACCTCTTCTAATACCGGGTTCACCATGAATACCCATTCCTATTTCCATTTCATCATCTCCTATTTCAAATGTTGGTTTGCCAGCTTGAGGTAAAATAGTTGGAGTCAATGCAATTCCCATAGTTCTAATATTTTCATTTGTTTTTAATGCTATTCTCTTAACTTCATTAAAGTCAGCTCCAGTTTCAGCCATTGCACCAGTGATTTTAAATACATATAGCATTCCTGTCACACCTCTTCGTTTCTCTTTTTCTTCATAAGAAGCACTGGCAACATCATCTGCAACAACAATTGATTCAACTTTAAGATCTTCCATTTCAAGCATTTCACTTGCCATATCAAAATTCATTACATCGCCTCCATAATTACCATAAATACATAATACTCCTTTACCTGAATTTGCAGATTTAATAGCATTAGAGATTTCATCAACTGAAGGTGAAGCAAAAACATTTCCAATTGCACAAGTGTCTAATAATCCTTCACCAATATATCCTGTAAATAAAGGCAAATGTCCTGAACCCCCTCCACTTACTAAACCAACTTTATTACTAGATTTTTTAGATCTCATTAAAACTTTGTTAGTTTCAGATGAAAATTTATAAATATCAGGATAAGAAATTACTAATCCTTGTATGCTTTCATTAACAAAATCTTCAGGATAATTAATTATTTTTTTCATTACTGTTATTTATCATCCGATATGGTCATCGTTATTTTATGTTTGCCAGACTGTATTAATAAACCATTACTAGTTACTTCAACAGATTCAGTTTTACTTAGAAGTTTATCATCAATGCTGATAGAAGTTACATTAGATGGTAATTTTAGTGTCGAAGTCGTTCCAGCTGGTGTTAGAACTTCATAATTAACTTTATCTTCCTCAAAATTCCATTTAGCACTAATCTTGCCACGACGTGATGAATAATTTGCATTTATTGGAGAAAGTTCACGGTAAAACTCTGGAGCAAGTGTAATCTTTTCAAACCCTGGAGCTGTAATATCAGGCTGTATCCCAGCGAGGTTATGATAAAACCAATATACAACTGCACCGAAAGCATAATGGTTGTATGAATTCATCTTTACTGATGACTCAGTTCCTTCAAGATCAATTGAGTCCCAGCGTTCCCAAATAGTTGTTGCTCCTTTAGTAACTTGATAAAGCCAAGAAGGTTTAGTTTTCTGTAATAGTAATTTTATCGCATGTTTATGAAGACCAACCTTTGACAGAGTTTGTAGCATAATTGAAGTTGTAATAAATCCGGTAGCAATATGATGTTCGTTTCTTAATATTGTTTTTTCTAATCTTGAAATAGCTATTGGGACAAAATCGTTTGGTAATAAATCATGATAAAGAGCTAAAAGATATGAACCTTGTGAGTCAGTTGCAACCCTTCCACTTGAAGTTATAAATTCTTTTTGAAAAGCTGTCTTAACAGTCTTAGCAATCTCATTATACTTATCTGCAATCTCTTTTTTTCCAAGAACATTTGCAGTCTTAGCTGTTATAAGTGCTGACGAATATAAAAAAACTGTGGAAATATAATCATCACCTGTATTTGGGTTAGGTTTACTATTAGGAGGTAAAATTCCTTCAAAATCTGTAGGTTGTAACCAATCTCCAAATGTAAAGCTTTTATCTTCAACGTGTTGCTCATTCTCTACAATTCCATTTGGTGCATAACTATTAAGAAAATCAACCCAACCCTGCATGGCTGGTAAACAATCAGATAAAACGTCAGTATCTCCATAAAAAAGATAAATTGTCCAAGGAATATTACAAATTGCATCTGCCCAGCCTGTACTGCCGTAGAAATTTGGTAGGCCTTTATCATAATGACGTGTGGCATCAGGTATAGTGTAGGGAATTCCTCCGTCTTTACGCTGATCAGCAACCATATCTCTTAAATATTTTTTGAAAAACTGCTGACCATCACGCATGTAATTAGCTAATGGGCAAAATACTTGTGCATCACCAGTCCATCCTAGTCGCTCGTCACGTTGAGGACAATCGGTTGGTACATCAACAAAATTACCGTTTAGACTCCAACTAGCGTTTTCGTGAAGTCTATTAATTAATTCGTCTCCACATGAAAAATTACCAGTTACCTTCAAAGCGGATGATAAAGCAAGAGACTTGATTGATATAATTTCAGCATTACCTTTAATTTGAACACGCACGTGGCGAAATCCCATAAAGGTAAATGATGGTTGATAAGTTTCAATTTCATTTCCTGATAATATGTAAGTAACCTCTGCTTTAGCACTCCTCAAACTAGAAAGACCAAGATCACCATCAAGTATAATTTCAGCATGATTGATTGTCACTTTGGAGCCTGAGTCTCCTCGGACTTCAATCAAAACAACACCAGCTATGTTTTGACCGAAGTCATATAAATTTGAACCATCTTTTGTCTTTTCAGACTTAACTGGGCTAAACTCTTCAATCACCCGTACTGTTTCAGACTCTTGAGAAACAAGTTTAGTACAATTAAAGTCAAGAATTTCAACTCCCGCTTTATCCTGATCTGCTCCTTGTAGACGTGCATCATAGGTCTCACCATCATAAATGCTAGAAAATAGATAGGGTGAAAGCCCACTACGCCAATTATTATCTGTAGCAATAGTTGTAATAGTATCATCTTTATTAACTATACGGATCTCGGCTATACATCCAATTTTATCACCGTAAATACTATTCTTATCATTAGGAGGCCAAAAGAGCCTTCCTCGATACCATCCATCAGCCAAGATAACAATAATAGTATTTTTTCCAGCTTTTAAAAAAGAACTAACATCATATGTTTGATAACCAAGTCGATCAGAGTAAGAAGTCCAACCGGGTGTTAATTCATCATTCCCTACACGTTTATCATTTACATGTACTTGATATAAACCAAGAGCAGAGATGTAAAGGTGTGCACTAGATGGAATATCATCAAGATCAAAAGACTGTGTAACTGTTGGGCAGCGAGTCTCAGGACCTTGATCAGACAGAGGAGAAATCATTTCTGCCTTCCAATCATCAGATGATAGTTTAGTAGTTTCGTATTTTCCAGATTTACTCCAATCACTCTCACTACCATCGTTTCCAAAAACTCGAACACGTGTAAAATACTGCTGATATGAATTTAGAATAGGTCCAGTATATTTTATATTTTGTGATTGAGTGCTTGAAACTTTTCCACTACTCCAAACAAAATCCTCTTTGGAAAAATTATCGGACTTCGATATCTCTATCTCATATCCATTTTGTGAAGTAGACCATGAAACAGGAAGTTGCCAACCAAATTCAGGAGAGCTTTGACTAATATAATAAGGTAAATGTTCAACAAGTTTTGGTTGCAAAAATACTCCTGTTTATCTCAAAGTTAAAATTATGTATTAAAAAATGTTAATCACAAAAGTTTATAACGTCAATATTTCTTCACAAAAATTGAGTGAAATAGTAAAGTTAAGTATTTAAAAATTTTTAAAAAAATACAGCTAAATTATGAATATTTTAATAATATAGATTTATCCACATCTATTTTATAACATTTTTTCGGGTTTTAATGTGTATTTGTTGAAAATCTGGGAAATTTTAATCGTTAGTTAATGACGATATTAGTTTACAAATTTTAAATTTGTTTGATCATATTTTTATTAATTACGATTTAAACAAATATTGAAACTTTAAATATAACTAATTTAAATTTCAGCTTGAATTGTAATTTAGGTAAAATGGAGGTTGTAATTTTATTTTAAATAGGAGGAATATATGATCACCAAATTCGTAACTAAATTGATTTTAGCGGGCATAATCAGTTTATCATTTGTTGCCAGTCAAGCACAAGCAACAAAAATTAGTGTTTTTTTACAAAACATTTATGCCCCTGAGTCTAATCCTGCTTCAAAGGAAGCATTTGAGCAACTTTTAAGCAGTTATAAAGAAGCTAATCCTGACGTAGAAGTAGATCTCATTCCATATATGGGTGGATCACAAAGTGACTATTATGCATGGCTCACATCAAGAATTGCAGCTGGTGATGAGCCAGATGTAGGTTGGTCACATTGGTATGATCGAAATGCTCGTTCTGAACGTTGGTTGCCGTTAAACGAATATCTTGAGGGTCCTAATGAGTATATACCGGCTGGCCAACCTGGTCATGATCGTTGGATGGATATTTTTGATGAAGGTGTTATGGCACAAATTCGTCATGGTAATGGTAACTGGTATCAGTTGAATACCAATTGGGTTGAGACTGGGCTTTACTTAAACGAAGATATTTTGACTTCACGAGGCCTTCCAGTAGAATGGGATAATTGGTCGGAATTCATTGATACTTGTAAAGCTTTAAGAGCAGACGGTATTCAGCCACTTGGTGTTTTTTCAAGTGTTGGTTGGAGTACGTACCAATGGCTTGACACAATTCTCATCTCAGCAGCATTTCAAGACTCATTGGAAAAATGGCAATTACCAGAATATTCAAATCCATTTATGACAGCACGTCAATTAACTTTGGAAGAAATTTCAAAAGCTGTTCACGAAGGAGAGTACAATGTAAATAATCCGAGATTTGATACATTTCTAGACTTAACTGAGGAAGTGGTAACACACTGTCTAGTTGAAGGTTTTACAGGAATACCTGATCTTGACACTGTTCTAAACCTTTTCCTTAGTGGAGAAACTGCAATGGGATGGCTTGGAACTTGGAATGCTGTTGCTGTTCAGGACGGAGCTAAATTCAATTTTAGATCTACTTTCTATCCGCCATTTACATCTGACAATAGTCCATATGTAAGTGATCCTATAATGTATAGAGTTGGTGGCCCTTCATCAAGCGGTCAAGTAGGGCTTTCAATTTCAACTGTTGAACGTGGTACTGTTGATGCTGCTATTGATTTTGCAAAATTCTATACTGCTCCAGCAAATTATCAAGCTGTAGCTAATAGTGATCAAGGTATGTTGACAGTTATCAACGGAGTAGAGTCCCCTGACGTTGCTAAAGGTTTTATCAGTATTTCAAAATTACCTGAAAGAGGTATTACTGATGCAGTTAGTCGTTTTGGAGGTGAAGAATTTGGTACACCTCATAATCGAATGATGCAAAGCTTTATGATGGGTGATATTAGCCGAGATGAACTTAAAGAGGATTATCAAAAGTTACTTGATAAAACTGTTAAAAAACTGTGCGAAGAAAATGCATGGGATTGGTGTTCAAGCTAAAAAAACAATAACTTAGACGTTCTTTGTAATATTTAAAGAACGTCTAAGTGTGTGCTCTCTTTAAAGGGCACACAAATTTAAAAAATAAATAGAGGTAAATTTCTATATTTAATAAGCATGGAAAAATCTAAATTATTGGAAAATTCTAACAGCCGAATAAAGCTAAACAATTGGGTAAGATATACACCGTTGCTTTTTCTTTTACCTGTAGCAATAGAACTTATTATATTTCGATACATACCCTCTTTCTCGGCAATATATTATTCATTTACTGATTGGGATGTAATGGGTGATTGGAAAATGGTCGGCTTAGAAAACTACCGGGAATTGTTTGATGATCGTGTGTTTAAATCAACTTTATGGAATATGCTTACTTATACAAGTATTCGAACAGTAGCTACATTAACAATGGCATTCATAGCAGCTGAACTTGTGTTATCAGTGCGTGATCCCGTAATAAGAATGTATTGGAAGATTGCCTTTGTAATGCCGATGGTTATGCCTCGTTCCTTACTTTATATACTTTGGGGATTTATATACGAACCACAGGCAGGTATGCTAAATGAAGCACTAATTGCTATAGGACTAGAAGGTCTTACTCAACCTTGGCTTGGTCAATCTTCTACAGCACTTGCTGCAATTTCCATTATCGGTTTTCCTTTTGTATCAACTCTTGCATTCCTTGTTTTTATTACATCACTAGAAGGTATATCTCGGGATTTAATTGAGACATCAGAACTCGAAGGTGGTTCGGTTCTTAAAAGAATCTTTGTTGTTGATTTGCCAATGCTAAGAGCGCCAATTATTTTCATTGCCTTGCTAGTTGCTCTTGAGTCAATGCAAGCAGTTGAGCCTCAACTTATTTTAACACGTGGTGGACCAGGAAGTGCAACAGAGATGCCAGGGCATTATCTTTATACTGTAGCCTTCTCATATTTTAATTTTGGTATGGCTTGTGCAATAGGTGTAATAATACTTTTAATTGGCTTGATACTGTCTGGTATTTCAACATGGATGAGATACCGAGGAGCATATGATGTCGACTAAGCATGGCAAATCTATACCCCAACAAATAGTATTACTATTTCTTGCAATTATTACGTGGTACCCACTTATCTTTATGGTATCTACTTCTCTCAAAACACAAAACCAGTTTTATGAAAACTACTGGTGGTTCACGTATCCGTTCGACTTTGAAAACTACCTCATAGTTTGGGATCGAATTTCAATTGCGATCTTTAATTCAATACATTATTCTTTTGGCACTCTAGTAGTTGTTCTTACTCTCTCTTTATTAGGTGGTTATGCTTTTGGTCGTTTTAAATTTTATGGCAAAAATATATTGTTTCTTGCAGTAATTATGTTGCTAATGATACCTGGAATATTAACACTGGTTCCACTGTTTGTATTAACTAAAAATTTAGGAATGGCAAACAGTTCTTTGGGCTTCATTTTCCCTCTAGCTGGTTTTGAAATTGTTATTGGTATATTTATTATGAGGTTATTTTTTGAGAGACTTCCAACAGAACTATTCCATGCAGCCAAAATTGAAGGTGCAAATGAAATTCAATTATTATTATTTGTTGCAATTCCTCTAGCTTTGCCAGGATTAGGTACAGTAGCTATTTTAGATCTTCTTTTCACTTGGAATGAACTATTGTGGCCTCTTGTATTACTAAGTGATCAAGATGCATATCCTGTCTCAGCAGCAGTAATTACTTTTAGAAATCAATATAGAGTTGACAATGGTAACTTATTTGCTGCATATGTAAGTGTTTCAATACCGCTTATGATTTTATTTATTTTTGTAGTGAGAAAATTCATACGAGGTATTGAAGGAATTTAATTATGTCATCCGTAACTATACAATCTTTAAACAAAAATTATGGTACTGTAAGAGTTCTTAATAATGTATCTCTTGAAATAGAAGATAAGGATTTTGCTGTTATCGTTGGCCCTTCAGGATGTGGTAAATCAACTCTCTTGCGTATTATTTCAGGACTTGAAGAACATCAGACGGGTGATATTTATTTTGATGATCAACGAGTAAATGAGATATCTTCCTCAAAAAGAGGTGTGGGTATGGTATTTCAAGCTTATGCATTGTTTCCTCACCTCAGTGTTGAAAAGAATATAGCTTTTGGAATGCGTATGCGTAGAGAAAATAAATCGACGATTGATGCGAAAGTAGCAGAGGTTGCTAAAATACTGAAACTTGAACCTTATTTAAAGCGTTTACCTAAGCACCTCTCTGGTGGACAACGTCAAAGAGTAGCAATAGGTCGAAGTATTGTTCGTGAACCAAAAGTTTTTTTATTTGATGAACCACTTTCTAACCTTGATGCTGAAATGAGAGTTGAAATGCGCTTGGAACTTTCAAAACTTCATCGCAGTCTAGGAGCAACAATGATTTTTGTTACACATGATCAAGTTGAAGCTATGACATTAGGAACAAAGATAGTGGTAATGAATGAGGGTGTAATTCAGCAAGCTGCGAAACCGCTTGAAATTTACTATCACCCAGCAAATAAGTTTGTAGCTAGTTTTATAGGTTCGCCAAGTATGCAATTTCTTTCAGGAACAGTTATCTCATCAAGCAATGAAAATGTTTCCGTTGCAATTAAAGATGTTACTCCTAATGTTATTGATG
>CACGRD010000001.1 GCA_902575375.1 uncultured Alphaproteobacteria bacterium | reverse complement strand
ATCTTAATATTGAAAAATTTTTATTGTTTTTATCAAATTCTAAATCTTTTGCACTATCTTGTTGGTCAGCTAAAACATTTACATCGTGTTTATGACTTAAATTTAATGCTATGTCATACATCAACGTTTCAATTCCCCCTACTCTAGATGGAAAACATTGTGTTAAAATTATTATCATTGATAGTTAATATATTATAAAATTTATGAAGTATTAATGTACAAAGTCAATCAGGAACAATTAATTTTAATTATTATTAAATACTTTAACTATATTTGATTTTTACATATTCATACATATATGCATTTTTTGCATATTAATATTATAATTTTTATACTTTGATTGCATAGAATAATTACTATTTTATTGTCGAAAGGATAAATAAATGATTAATGTTTTTAACTTTTTTAATAAAGTTTACGAGGATTTAAGTGAAAAAAACTTTAATAAAGATGAAGATTTAGTTAGGTATTTTAAATCTGAATACGGCAAAGAATGGAAAATTGAGTTAGATAAACATCTTTTAAAAACTGAATTTGATACTAATAAGAAAGTCGCATAATTGGTGGCTTTAGTTAAATTTCTGAAGTTACCTCTTTGAGCCAATCTCTTTCTTTATTTTCAAGGTAAATCTCTAATGTATCATAAACCTTTTTATGATATTCATTTAACCAGTGTCTTTCAATCTGATCAAGCATACTACTGTCAATAAGGTCCAAATCTATTGGACACCACGAAATGTTTTCAAAATATAATTTCTTATCATTATTCTCTTTTATCACGACTAAATTTTCTGTTCTTATACCATATTCATTTTCTTTGTAGTATCCAGGTTCATTAGATAAAATCATTCCTGGAAGCAACTCAACGCTATCAAACATTGATTTTTTTGCAATACGTTGTGGGGCTTCATGGACACTCAAAAAACTTCCTATACCGTGACCGGTCCCATGATCATAATCTAAATTAATTTCTTGTAGACTTTTTCTTGCTAGATAATCAATATCAGTTCCTTTTGTTCCCTTTTCAAAAACATGATTTGATAGAGCAATATGACCTTTAAGAACTCTCGTAAATCTATCTTTTTGTTCTGTTGTTGCTTCACCTAAAATTATTGTTCTTGTAATATCTGTTGTTCCATCAAAATATTGCCCTCCTGAGTCAACAAGATAAATATTATTATCTGAGAAAGATGATTTTCCTTCTTCAGTAACACGGTAATGAGGAAGGGCTGCATTTTGATCAATTGCTGATATTGTATCAAAAGATAAAGAATGAAATAATTCATTTTTTCTTCGCAGATTTTCTAAATAGTGTGCAACACTTATTTCATCATTTGATTTAGTATCCATGATATTTTTTAACCAATAAATATATTTGGTAATACTAATACCATCTCTTATATGTGCTTTTTTTGCCCCATCAAGTTCAGTTTCATTTTTGATAGCTTTTAACAAAATACATGGATTTGCTAAATTTTTAATATTTATTTTTTGCTTTCTTAAAAGATCTAAAAAATAAAAAGTAGTAGAATTAAAATCTAAACCAATTGATTCGGATGAATTAATGTTATTAAAAATTGATCCGATATTTTCAATATTATTAATATTTATTAGTGTTTGAATTTCTTTTTTTAGAATTTCTGGCATTGAAGACTCTTTAATATACAGAGAGTGTTTATTATTTTTTGAAATTAGAAAATAAGAATAAAGCAACGGTGTATATTTTATATCATCTGCTCTTAAATTTAATAGCCAAGCAATATTATCAAGCCCAGAAACAAAGTAATGATCAATTTCATTTTGATCTAAAAATTTTTTTAAAATATCTAATTTCTCACTTCTGGTCTGACCAGCAAAACTTGTTGGGTGATCAAATATATCTGTATACTGAGTTTTTGGTTGATTTTCCCATATTAAATCAACAAAATTTTTATCTATTAGTTGGAGTTGAGATTTTGAATTCTCTAATATTTTAACCACTTTTTCAATTTCTATAATTGAATGAAGAGTTGGATCTAATGCAATTTTATATTCTTCTTCTAATAAAATTTTTTCTAAATCTGTCCAAAAGCTATTTAAGTGTTTTGCTTGTATCTCTTTGGCGTTAATTTGAGTATTTGCTTGAAAAGTATATCTTCCATCAACATACAAGAAGGCATCTGTTGGTGTTATAATTGCTCTTCCTGCTGAACCAGAAAAGTTTGTTATAAAATTTAATCTTTCTGCATTTGGGGAAATATACTCATTTAAATATTCATCACTTCTATTAATGACAAAAATATCGGTATCTTTTTCTTTTAATAGATTTTGTAATTTTTTTAAATTTGATTGATTCATTATAACTTATTAAATAAACTTAGGTCGATATTACCACCAGAAATCATAACTATAATTTTTTTATTTTTAATATCAATTTTATTATTTAATGCTGCTGCAGCTGCAACTGCTCCTCCTGGCTCCACAACTATTTTAAGTTGTTCAGCTAGCAAAATTATAGTTCTTGTTACTTCTTCATCAGAAACACTTAGTCCTCCTTCAAGATTATTTGAATTAATTTGAAAAGTTATATTACCAGGTTGTGGTGCCAATAGTGCATCACAAAAAGATTTAGCATTTTTTTTATTTTCTATAAGTTTACCAGCTTCTAAAGATTTTTTTGTGTCATCAAATTCTTCAGGCTCTACAGAATATGATTTTATATTTGGGTAAATATGTTTTAAGTATGTTGATGTTCCTGCAATAAGCCCTCCACCTCCACAACAACATAAATATAGATCAGGTTCAATTGATTGCTCTTTCAAATCATTTACAATTTCGATAGCTGCAGTTCCCTGACCAGCAATTATATCTTCATCATCATAGGGTTTAATTAAAGCTCTATTATCCTTCTTTTGAATTTCATTTCCTATCTCTTCTCTACTTTGAAAGTAAGTGTCATATAATATTACCTCTGCTCCATATTTTTTTGTATTTTCAATTTTTATTTGAGGTGCAGTTTTAGGCATTATTATTTTTGCACTAATAGTATTAATCATAGATGCATAGGCAACAGCTTGTGCATGATTACCTGATGAATATGCTACTACACCTGAGTCTTTTACAGTTTCTATTAATTTTGTAATTTTATGTGTAGCTCCACGTAGTTTAAATGATCCAGTATTTTGTAAATTTTCAAGTTTAAAATAAATTTCAGCTTCTAAAAGATTATTTATGTAATCATTAGTTACCAAAGGAGTTTTTGTTACCTTTTGGTTGATTAATTTATAAGCATTATCAACATTTAAATAGCTAAAATCAGTCATAATTTTTAAAGTTTTACATCGTTTTAATGGAATAAACTAAAAAAAAATATATGTATATTATCATGGAACAGAACAAAGTAACTTCGCCTTGCATTAGCGTATGTAAAACTGACCCAATCTCAGGGTATTGCTACGGTTGTGGAAGAACCAATGAAGAAAAAGATATTTGGAAAGATGAAAATACTTCTAATGAATGGAAACAAAATAATTTATCTGAACTAAAATCCAGATTTTCAGATTGGCAGTTAAAAGCATTTGAAGAATCCTATAAATCCAAAGTTGAAACAGGTTTATCTCTTATCAAAAAAAAATTAGCAGAAAATCGTAAAAATTGAAAAGTTTAATAATTTTTGTTTTTATTTTATTTTTTTCATTCAATCTTCAATCTCAGAATAAAATGATACTTGATAAATTAGAAACACCCGGAATTTCTTCTCAAGGTCAAAATTGGGCTTTTTTTACTGATGGAGTAATGGGTGGGTTATCGCAAGGTAAAGCGATCATATCAAAAGTTAATGATGTTAATTGTTATCATATGACAGGGGATGTCACGACTGAAAATAACGGTGGCTTTATTCAAATAAGAAATCAATTAAAGCCTTCAATATCAACAGAAGAGTTTGAGGGTGTTTATTTTAAAGTGTTTGGTAATAATGAAGAGTATTCAATTCATGTAAGGACTGCTTTAACAGTAGCTCCATGGCAATATTATAAGTATAGTTTCAAAACTAATTCTGAGTGGACAGTAATAAAGGCACCCTTTAGTGAATTTAAAAAATCAAATGCTTATCAGCCTAAAAAATTAGTTGGCCAGAATATCAAGACATTAGGGCTAGTTGCTGGATTTAAAGATTTTCAAGCAGATATTTGTTTATCAGAAATCGGCTTTTATTAATAATCTATTTTCAATAAATATAATCCTTCAGGTGGTGCAGTAACTCCAGCATAATCTCTTTTTTTGGATTGAATAATTTCTGAAATAGATTTTTCTATTTTACTAAGTCCTATATCAACCAGTGTACCGACCATGATTCTAACTTGAGAATGTAAAAAGGATTTAGCTGATATTAAAAAACTTATTTCATCATGATTAAAATTTATATCCAGTGAATTAATAGATTTAATTGGTGATTTCGATTGGCAATTTATTGACCTAAAAGCAGACAAATCAAATTTGCCTATAAATTGTTGTGATTGTTTTATCATTTTTTCAGCATCTATTTTTTTATGTACACACCAAACTTTGTTTTGCTCTAACGTAATTGGTGATCTTCTATTTAAGATCTTGTATTCATACCATCTCAATTTTGCGGAAAATCTAGAATTAAAATCTTTATCTACTTCTTCAGCGTGTAAAATAGATATGGGTTGGGGTCTTAGATAATGATTAATACCATCTCTAATAGTATCAGTATCAAAATGTTGCTCTAATTCAAAATTAGCCACTTGTCCTCTTGCGTGAACGCCTGCATCTGTTCGACCAGCTCCAAAAAGTGTTATTTTTTGTTTTGATAGTTTTTCTATTGCCTCTTCAACCAATTGTTGAACAGAAGGACCATTTTCTTGACGTTGCCAACCAACATAATTAGTTCCATCATATTCTAATGTTATTTTGTAGTTAGGCATTTATTACTTCATTAACCTTAAAACTATATCCCCGAAGAAAATCATCTTTAGAAATAGCATTTTTGCCTTCTCTTTGTAAAATTAGTGGCTCAATACTTCCGTCATTGCACCCAATATCAAAGGTCTCATTAAGAATTGTCGATGCATTGCCGTTAGAGTTTGATTTTCTTGCTTTAATGATTTTAATTCTTTCATTTTGTATAGTAAACCAAGCACCAGGTTTAGGTGAATGTGCTCTTATAAGATTTAAAACTTCATTTACAGATTTATTAAAATTAATTTTTCTGTTTAGTGAAGAAATTTTATTTGCATATGTTGCATCATTATCATCCTGATCAGAATAAGAAATTTTTTTATCAAATATAAGAGGAATAGTTTCCACTAATAATTTGATTCCAACCTCTGTTAATTTTTGACTTAATTCATTTTTATTACAATCATCTTCTATATCTACTTTTTTTTGCTTAATAATTGGTCCAGCATCTAATTTTTCAATTAGTTGTATTATTGATATACCCGTCTCTTTATCACCACTCATTAAAGAATGTTCTATTGGAGCTGCACCCCTCCATCTAGGCAATAAAGAGACATGGATATTGATACAACCAAATGGTGGTAAAGCTAAAATATCTTTTGGCAATATTTTACCATATGCCATGACAATAATTAAATCAGGATTTAATTTTTTCACTGTCTCAATAGTATCTTTATCAAACCCATTTGGACAAAAAACCTCAATATTGTTCTTACTTGCAATTTGATGGACTTCGGATTCAATTATTTTCATTCCTCTAGATTTCTTTTTTGGAGGTTGTGAAAATACTGCAGAAATTATGAAATTACTTTTAATTAAAGCCTCAAGATAGTCAGAAGCTATTTTAGGCGAGCCCATGAAAATTATTTTTTTATTATTCATTATTTTTTGTTTTTTAAAAATTTTTGTACTTTTTTGATCATTATATTCCTTTTTAATGAAGAAAGATAATCTACAAATAACTTTCCAGAAAGATGATCAATTTCATGTTGTAAAATTCTTGACTCCACTCCGCTAACTTCTTTTGTTATTTGTTTGTTATTTTCATCTAAGTACTCGACTACTATATTTTGAGGTCTCTCAATTTCTGCAAATTGTTCAGGAAGAGATAAACAACCCTCTTCCATAACAATTTTTTCTTGAGAGTAAGAAATAATATTGGGGTTAAATAATATATATTGTGTTTCTTTTTTAGTCTCTTGATCTAAAAAAAATATAGTCACAATTTGTTTTAGAATTCCAATTTGATTTGCTGCTAAACCTACACCTGGTGCTTTAATCATTATTTGCATCATTTTTTTGGCAATTTCTTTTTCCTTAATTCCAACAGACTGAATTTTATCTGCTTTTTGGCGTAATAGTGGATTTGGCACATAAAGTAATTTATCCATTTCTATTTATGTAATTTTTTTTCTAGATTGGAATGCTGTATTTAATGTGTTTTCATCTAAGTAGTGTACTTCTCCACCCATAGGGATTCCTTGTGCAAGTCTTGTTACATTTAAATCTTTAAATTTTTCTAACTTATCTGCAATAACAAAAGATGTTGTTTGTCCTTCCATAGTTGTACTTAAGGCAAGAATAATTTCTTTAACATTATTTGTTTCAATTCTCTTTAGTAGATGTTCTATTTTCAATTCATCAGTTCCTATACCTTGAATCGCTGATAATGAACCACCTAAAACGTTATAAAGGCCACGATAAAATCCTACTTTTTCTAATGTCCACAAATCTGAAACATCCTCAACAACACAAATTGTTGCTTTATCCCTTTTAGGGTTTGCACAAATATTACATGGATTTACCATATCTATATTTCCACATTCTGAGCACTCAATAATTTTATTATAAGATAAGTTTAAACTCTCAATTAAAGGTGATAAATTTTTATCTTTATTTTTTAATAAAAAAAGAGCAATTCTTTGCGCCGATCTTCTTCCTAATCCTGGAAGTTTTGAAATATCGTTTATTAATTTATCTATTGGGGATTGCTCCATTTTTAGAAAGGAAGTTTCATTCCTGGAGGTAATGGTAGGCCACCTGTGAGATTTTTCATTTCTTCTTGAGCTGCAGCTTCTCCTTTTTCTTTGGCATCGTTTATTGCAGCGACGATCAGATCTTCAAGTATTTCTTTCTCATCTTGTTTAATCAAGCTGTCATCGATTGAAATTCTTTTGAAAATACCTTTTGCTGTAGCTGTTACTTTAATAAGACCACCTCCAGAAGTACCCTCAACTTCAATATCATTTAATTTATTCTGTGCTTCAGCCATTTTCTTTTGCAATTGTTGAGCTTGCTTCATCATATTACCTAAATTAACCATTATTTCTCCTTTTTCATCTTTGGTTGATTTATATCTGTCTCATCATCATTTATTTCACCTAGTTCTGTAATAGCGTGAATTTTACTTTCAGGAAATTCATTTAATATTTTTTTTACTTCTGGATGATTTTTCATTATTTCAATTTCTTTTTGTTGATTAATAATATCCTCATCATGTAAACTTTTTCCAAGATTACTTGTAGATGAATGTATCTGCCATATTCTTCCTGTCCATTTAGAGATTAATTTTGCAACTGTTCTATTGAAGGTAGTGTCATTAATTTTAGAAGTATTTAAGGTAACTTCTCCCTCTTTAAAAGAGATTAATTTCACATCATTGTATAGCTTAGTATGAAGTAATCCTTCTCTATTTTTAAAAAACATATCGACAAAATGTCTGAAGTCTTGAACATGTTTTATATCTACATTTTCTTTTGGTAAAATTTCTTTTTTATTTTCATTAAAGTTTAGTACTTTGCTACTTTCATTAGTTTCATTTTGCAGTTCAAGATTTTTTTTTAATGGTTTTTTTTCGACTACCTCCTTGTCCAATTTTTTAATTAGATCTTCAGGACTTGGGCCATCGTGTAAGTAAATAATTCTTAAAATAATCATTTCACCATGTTGATATAAATGAGAACTATTTTGCAGTTCTTGATAACCTTTGAATAAAATTTGCCATATAATATTCAAATTATTTAATTTCATTTTTGATGACAATTCAGCTCCCTTATTTCTTTCAAATTCAGGAATATAAATGTCATCTTTTAAATCTGGTGCTATTTTTATTTGAACAAGGAAATGTACTACGTTTAATAGTTCATCAAATATCATTGCTATATCTGCTCCTAATTCATACAATTCTTTATACTTGTTCATTGCACCAAGCGCATCTCCTTCTAAAATAATTTCAACTAAGTTAAATATTTTTTCTCTATCAGCTAATCCCAGCATGCTTATTACAGTTTGCGAGTCAATTTTTTCATTTGGGTTAGTTATTGCTTGATCTAATAGACTGAGACCATCTCTAACAGATCCATCTGCCGATCTAACAATTAACGAAATAGCGTCTAAATCAATATCAATATTTTCTAGTTTGGAAATTTTTAATAAATGATCTGATAAAATTTTATTTTCTATTCTATGTAAATCAAATCTTTGACACCTCGATAAAACAGTTATTGGTACTTTTTTAATTTCTGTTGTGGCAAAAATAAACTTAACATGTTCTGGTGGTTCTTCTAAAGTTTTAAGCAGTGCATTGAATGCACTTTTTGAAAGCATATGAACTTCATCAATTATAAATATTTTATAATCACCGATAACAGGTTTATATTTTACATTGTCAATTATTTCTCTAATGTCATCAACGCCAGTATTAGATGCTGCATCAATCTCAATAACATCAAGATTACTGTCTGAAGTTGTTGATTTGCATGAATCACAATTTCCACATGGTTCACAATTTTTTTTATCTCTATTCTTACAATTAATACTCATCGCTATAAGTCTAGCAGTGGTAGTTTTTCCAACACCTCTGACACCTGTTAGAATATATGCGTGAGCTAGCCGGTCATTATTAATAGCGTTTGATAGAATTTTTACTAATAATTCTTGACCAATTAAATCTTCAAATTTTTGCGGTCTGTATTTTCTAGCTAAAACTTTGTATTTTTTTTCTTCTATCATTATAATTAGTGGAAGGAGTTGAGACCCAAACAAGATTGTTACAGCTGCTTCTTTTCAGATCTGACTGGATTAGCAATTTACTTGCCCTCAATCCTCCCTGTAGCAATATAACATTAATGTAAATAAAATATAAATAGACTTTTTAAAAAAACCTATTTTTTCCTAAATGAAGATTTCTCATATACTCCAAGGATTTCTATCTTCTTACAAAAAAATTTCATCTCTTCTAGTGCTAATTTTACAGATGTATTCTCAGGATGCCCCTCAAAATCTATATAAAATTGTGCAACATCAAAACCCTGTGGGTGAATGTAACTCTCAAGCTTAGTTATGTTAACACCATTACTAGCAAATCCACCAAGACATTTGTACAAAACTGCTGGAATACTTCTAACTGTAAATACTAATGTTGTAAGGATATCCTTTGTTTCTAGATTTATATCTGATAAATTTTTTTGCATAACAAGAAATCGAGTAACGTTATTTTGAGTATCTTGGAAATTTTTTTCCAATATATCAAGATCATATATATCAGCAGCAAGTTCAGATGCGATAGCTCCATCTTCAATATTATTTAACTCTGAAATTAATTTAGCAGATCCGGCTGTATCAGCTTCAACAATCATTTGCTTATCTAGTTTTAAAATTTTGTTTCGACATTGGGCAATTCCCTGTTCATGACTTCTTATTCTTTTGATATCTGAGATTTTTGCACCTCTAATTCCAAGTAAGTTATGATTTACTTCATGAAAATATTCATAAGTTATTTTTAAATCAGAGTCAGGTATCAATCTTTGGGTATCCGCTACTCTTCCTGCAAGAGAGTTTTCTATTGGAACCATTGCTGCTTCAGATTTTCCAGACCTAACATGTTCAAACATATCTTCAAAAGTTGCACACGGTATACTTGTTGCGGTTGGAAAAATATTTTTTCCAGCTTGTTCACTATAAGCACCATTTACACCTTGAAATGAAAAACTATCAACTTTTATCATTGCGCTCTCTTATATTAGTTTCAATATTTATTAAATCCTCTTTTGTATCTACACTCATTGGAACTTCAGGAACATACGTAACTCCAATTGGAATGTTAGAATCCATAGCTCTCATTTGTTCTAAACTTAGATCTATTTCATTTTTTGATTTAGGTAGATTGATAAAGGTATTAATTGAATCTGGAGTATAACTATAGATACCAACATGATGGTATAAGTTTTTATTTTCTATCATAACTTCTCTGTAAAAACTTAACGCCTGCGCTGTTTCATTTTTTTTAAAATCAACTTCAACTTTTGTTACATTGGGATTATTTAATTCATTATCATGTAAGTTTGTTGCGAGTGTGCCAATGGTAAAATTTCTTTTTATTGGGTTAATGACTTTAATAATATGTTCTGGATTTATAAGAGGCATATCACCTTGTAGATTGATTATTACATTAATGTCTTTGTTATTTTTTATCTTTAAATAAGCGGAGTAAACTCTATCAGTTCCAGAGGGAAGATTTGGATCTGTCATAATGGCTTTGCCACCATTACTTACAATTAAGTCGTGCACTTCAATTTCAGAGCATGCAACAAACACTTCTCCAATATTTGACTCAATTGCTTGTTGCCATACTCGTTGTATCATTGGAATACCATCTATAGCCATTAATGGTTTGCCCGGCAGTCTATTGGAAGCCATTCGTGAAGGTATAATTACAACATTTTTCATAATTTATGCGACAATTAGGCAAGAGAATTTAAATTTCATACTTACGACAAATATATTCTTTCTTCTAAAAAATCTGTATATGTACTTATACATGTCTGGGCTTGAAGTTAATAAAATTTTAGCATCTATTATATTAGCAGTCTTAATTTTTACCCTTATCGGGCATTTTGGAGATTTAGTCATTAATATTGATCATGATGAAAAAAAAGAAACAGCTTATAAAATAGACGTTCCTGAGGATTCGACTGGCGTTGGAGTAGTCGAAAAAAAAGAAGAAGTAATTGAGCCAATTTCAATGTTATTAGCAAGTGCTTCTCTCGATAATGGAGAAAAATTATTCAAAAAATGTGCTACGTGCCATAATTACGAAAAAGGGAGTGAAAATAAAGTAGGTCCACACTTATGGAATATTATAAATAGACCAAAAGCAAATGTTGAAGGTTTTGCATACTCCAAAGCTTTAGCTGAATATGGTGGAGAATGGGGATATGAAGAATTAGCAGAATTTTTATATAAACCAAAAAAATATATAAAAGGTACAAAAATGAACTTTGCAGGTTTGAAAAAAGTAAAAGATAGAGCAGACTTAGTTTATTTCCTAAGAGAACACTCAGATAATCCAGCACCACTTCCATAAACTAAATTAATGATCATAGATACAGAAGAGTTTTCAAAATTTGCAAACTCTTTAGCCGATGATGCATCTAAGACTTCGATGCATTATTTTAGAAACAAAATTGAAATAGAAATTAAAGATGATGAAAGTCCTGTAACTTTAGCAGATAAAGAAACAGAACAAATATTAAGAGAGAGAATAAGAAAAGAATATCCTGATCATGGAATTTTGGGTGAAGAGTATGAAAATGAAAAAATAGACTCTGAGTTTTTATGGGTATTAGATCCCATAGATGGAACAAGAAGTTATATAGCTGGACATAAAGATTTTGGTAATTTAATTTCATTGCTTCATAACAAAAAACCAGTTTTAGGGATTATTAATTGTCCAGCACACAATGAGCGGTGGATAGGAGAAAAAAATCAAAAGACAAAATGTAATGGAAAAGATGTTCAAACTAGTACTATTAAACAAATTAAAGATGCCTATCTTTTTACATCTGGATTATATTTTAATGAACCTCAAATCAGAAAAGGATTAGAATTACTAAAAGAAAAATCAAGATATTGTAGACTGGGTGGTGATTGTTATATGTATGGAATGTTAGCCTCAGGTTTAATTGATATTGTTTTAGAAGATACATTAAAAGTGCATGATTATATGGCTCTTGTAAATGTAATTGAAGGAGCTGGTGGAGTAATTACGGATAAGTTTGGACAAGATATATCTATAGACTCAGATGGCAGTTTAGTTGCTTCCAGTACAAGCTCGCTTCATGATGAAATAATTAAATTAATAAACTAAAATTTATTTTAATTTTTAATAAATCGACATATATTACAAATATGAATATACTCGCTTTGATCTTTACGCTTACTCTAATTTTTCAATTAAAAGCACAAGCAAATACTAATATATCACATGCAATTGCAATGCATGGTGAGCCAAAATACTCAAAAAATTTTGAAAATGTTGAATATATTAATCCAAATTCAACCAAAGGTGGATCAATAGTAAGAAGTGCCATTGGAACCTATGATAGTTTCAATCCATTTATTTTAAAAGGTACCTCTGCTGCTGGAATTGGAGGATTGTATGAAACATTAACAACGGGATCAAGCGATGAAGCATTTACGGAATACGGATTATTGGCAGAAATGATTGAATGGCCAGATGATAGATCTTGGGTTTCATTTACATTAAGAAACGAAGCGTATTGGCACGATGGAAAAAAAATTACAGCTGACGATGTTGTTTGGACATTTAATACCTTAATGGAAAAAGGCCACCCATTTTATAAATACTACTATGGAGATGTAAAAGAAGTAATTAAAGAACAAGAAAATAAAGTTAGATTTAATTTTACAACAAACACGAATAAAGAATTAGTGTTAATTGTCGGTCAACTACCTGTACTACCAAAACATTATTGGGAAAATAAAAACTTTGAAGAAACATCGCTGGAAATACCAGTTGGAAGTGGTCCATATAAGATTAAATCATTTGATAGTGGAAGATCAATTACCTACGAACTAGATCAAAATTATTGGGGTTTTGATGCATCAATACCAATTAAAATTGGTAAAGATAACTTTGGCACAATTAGATATGATTATTACAAAGACAGAGGTATTGAAAGAGAAGCTTTTAAATCTGGTGAGATTGATTTTTTCTCTGAAAATTCATCAAAAGAGTGGGCAACTGCGTATGATATAAACGCAGTGAATAAAGGTTTAATTAAAAAAGAATTAATAAGTCATGAAAATCCACAAGGTATGCAAGGTTTTGCATTTAATATTAGAAAAGATAAATTTAAAGATAGAAGAGTAAGAAAAGCTCTTTCTTATGCTTTTGATTTTGAGTGGTCTAATAAAAATTTATTTTTTGATGCATATAAAAGAACAGATAGCTTTTTTGAAAATTCAGAACTTGCTTCCTCTGGTCTTCCTTCAAAAGAAGAATTAAATTATTTAAATCCATATTTTGATGTACTTCCAAAAGAAATATTTACAGAAGTATATACAAATCCAGTAACAGATGGTTCCGGTTATATGAGGATGCAATTGCAAGAAGCTTCAAAACTTTTAAAAGAATCTGGATGGGAATTAGTTGATGGTATACTTATACATTCTAGTTCAAAAGAACCTTTTGAATTTGAAATCTTATTACGATCACCAGCTTTTGAAAGAATAGTTTTCCCATTTAAAGATAATCTTGAAAAATTGGGTATAATTGCAGAAGTAAGAACAATTGATAGTGCACAATATCAAAAAAGAATGGAAACATTTGATTTTGATATGGTTGTGCAAACCTTTGGTCAATCTTTATCTCCAGGTAACGAGCAAAGAAATTTTTGGGGCTCTGATGCAGCAGATACTGATGGCTCTAGAAATGTTGTTGGTATTAAAAATTATGCTGTAGATGGATTAATTGAAAGCCTAATTAACGCTAGTGATAGAGAAGAGTTAATTACAATAACCAAAGCTCTAGATCGAGTTCTTCTATGGAATTATTATGTTATTCCACAATGGCATATCTCGTCATACAGAGTTCTATATTGGGATTTTTTTGATCAACCAAAAATAAAACCAAAATATTCTTTAGGCTTCGATACATGGTGGATTAATCAGAATAAATTTGAAACAATCCAATCAAATAGAACATCAAACTAATTATTAAAGTTTATTAGAAATAATATAAAATAGCACAATATGGGTGCTTACTTAATAAAAAGACTTCTTTTAATTATCCCAACTCTTTTTGGGATAATGGTTATAAATTTTGCAATCATTCAAATTGTTCCAGGTGGCCCAGTAGAACAAATGATTGCACAAATGACTGGCACAGCTGTTGAGTCAACAGCCCGATTTTCTGGTGGTGGCGAGGGTGAAACTTTAGAGTTTAATCGAGATAATTCTACATCAGTTAATGATAGTAAATATAGAGGAGCACAAGGCCTTGATCCAGATATCATAAAGGAAATAGAAAAGATGTATGGAATGGACAAACCAGCACATCAACGTTTCATGAAAATGTTAAAAGATTATTTAACCTTTGATTTTGGAGAAAGTTTTTTTAGAGATCAAAAAGTTACCTCAATTGTTTTAGATAAAATGCCAGTTTCAATATCACTTGGTTTATGGACAACTTTATTAGTATATTTAATTTCTATTCCTCTCGGTATAAGAAAAGCGATAAAGGATGGATCAAAGTTTGATATTGTATCAAGTTCAATTGTAACAATTGGTTATGCAATACCAAATTTTTTATTTGCTGTAATACTAATAGTATTTTTTGCAGGAGGAAGATTTTATGATATTTTTCCTCTAAGAGGTTTATTTTCTGAAAATTTTGATGAATTAACATTATTTCAAAAAATAATAGATTACTTCTGGCATTTAGCACTGCCTTTAACTGCAATGCTTGTGAGTGGGTTTGCTGGATTGACTTTTTTAACAAAAAATTCATTTCTTGATCAAGTCAATCAACAATATGTAATTACAGCACGGTCTAAAGGTTTAACTGAAAGAAAGGTCCTGTATGGTCATGTATTTAGAAATGCAATGTTAATAGTAATTGCTGGTTTTCCATCTGCATTTATTGGAATTCTTTTTTCAAGTTCTCTGTTCATTGAAGTTATTTTTTCTTTAGATGGTCTAGGGTTACTAGGATACGAAGCTGCTCTGACTAGAGATTATCCAGTTATATTTGCAACACTTTATTTTTTCTCACTACTCGGTTTGGTAATGGGAATAATTGGCGATTTTATGTACTCAATAATTGATCCACGTATAGATTTTGAATCAAGACAATGAAGAATTTATCAAAATTAAATCAGCGAAGACTAAATAATTTTAAGAACAATAAAAGAGGTTATTATTCTTTTTGGATATTCAGTTTTTTGTTTATGATTTCTTTATTTGCTAATTTTATTGCAAATGAAAAACCCTTATTAGTAAAATATAACTCAAACTTTTATTATCCAATATTTTCTTTTTATTCAGAAACAACATTTGGAGGGGATTTTGAAACAGAGGCAGATTATAAAGATCCATATGTTAAAAACTTAATTGAGGAAAATGGTTGGATAATTATGCCTATAATTCCATATTCGTATAATACTATAATAAGAGATTTATCCACTCCAGCTCCTTCACCACCTTCGAATAAAAATTGGCTTGGTACTGATGATCAAGCAAGAGATGTACTATCAAGATTAATTTATGGTTTCCGAATATCCGTATTATTTGGATTTACTTTAACATTTTTTTCGATGATTATAGGAGTATCTGCAGGAGCAATACAGGGTTATTTTGGTGGAAAGACTGATTTATTCTTCCAAAGATTCATGGAAGTTTGGTCAGCCATTCCAACTTTGTATGTCTTAATAATTTTGGCTAGTGTAATTCAACCAAATTTTTGGTGGCTTTTAATTATCTTATTACTTTTTAGTTGGATGGGTTATGTTGGTGTTGTTCGTGCAGAATTTTTAAGGGCAAGGAATTTTGACTATATAAGAGCTGCAAAAGCACTAGGTGTTTCGAACATAAGAATAATGATTAGGCACATGTTACCTAATGCTACTATTGCTACTGTTACTTTTCTTCCATTCAGTTTAAGTGCTTCTGTAACTGCATTATCAGGTCTTGATTTTTTAGGTTTTGGCTTACCTCCAGGTTCAGCATCATTAGGAGAAATGGTAAATCAAGGAAGGAATAATTTACAAGCTCCATGGCTAGGAATTACAAGTTTTTTAACCTTAGGTTTGATGTTAGGTCTTTTAGTTTTTGTAGGTGAAGCAATTAGAGACTCTTTAGATCCCAGAAAGACTTTTAATTAAAATGGATAAAATAGTTTCAATACAAAATCTTACAATTGAATTTAATAGAAACATTGAGGTAGTAAAGAATATAAATCTAGATGTTATAAAAGGAAAAACTACCGCTATTGTTGGTGAGTCAGGTTCAGGGAAAACTTTATCTGCACTAAGTATTTTAAAGCTACTACCTAATGGTGCTGATATTAAAAATGGTAATATATTTTTTAATAATGTTAATTTATTGAAATTAAATGAAAGTGAAATACAAAAAATAAGAGGAAATAAAATTTCTACAATTTTTCAGGAACCCATGACAAGTTTAAATCCCTTGCACACTATTAACAAACAAATTGAGGAGATCATTACAACCCACAATGTAATTACTAAGAATGAAGCTAAGATAAAAACTATAAATTTATTAAAAGAAGTGGGTTTAGATAACATTGCAACAAGGCCAAAAATATATCCTTATGAATTATCAGGTGGACAGAGACAAAGAGCTATGATTGCAATGAGTATTGCTAATAACCCAGAAGTTCTTATTGCTGATGAGCCAACAACAGCATTAGATGTTACGATTCAACTACAAATTTTAGAACTGCTAAAAAATATACAATCAAGACTGGGTATGTCTCTAGTTTTTATAAGTCATGATTTATCAGTAGTAAAAAAATTATCAGATTATATTTATGTAATGAAAAATGGTAAAATTGTAGAATTTGGTACAAATGATGAAATATTTAATAATCCAAAAAATGAGTATACAAGAGAATTAGTTACTTATCAGAGTAATATTAAAGAGAGCAAAAATTTTGATTCAGATTCTATCTTAAAAGTTGAGAATTTAGATGTATGGTACCCAATTAAAAAAGGGCTTTTAAAAAGAACAGTTGACTATGTAAAAGCAATTAAGAATGTCAGTTTTGATTTAAAAATTGGTGAAAGTATTGGTATCGTTGGAGAGTCAGGTTCAGGAAAAACATCTCTTATTTTAGCAATTTTAAATTTAATAGAATCAAAAGGAAAAATAAAAATAAATAAAAAAGATCTTAATCAGTTAAATAAAAAGGAAATGCTAAATTTAAGAAATGAAATACAGATTGTCTTTCAAGATCCATTTTCATCATTAAGTCCAAGAATGAATATAGAGGATATTATTTCTGAAGGTTTGTTAATCCATTATCCAAGTATAAGTAAAAAGGAAAAAGAAGAAAAAATAAAAAATATATTAGATAAAGTTGGATTAGAGTATAAAAATACAATTGAAAAATACCCTCATGAATTTTCAGGGGGCCAACGTCAAAGAATTGCAATTGCAAGAGCTCTAATTTTAGAACCAAAAATTTTAATATTGGATGAACCTACTTCAGCTTTAGATGTAACAATACAAAATCAAATAATAAATCTTTTAAATAAACTACAAAAACAACTTCAGCTTAGCTACATATTTATTAGTCATGATATGACAGTCATCAAAGCAATATCGGACAGAATAATTGTATTAAAAGATGGTTTAATTGTTGAAGAAAATATTAGTAGTGATTTATTTAATACTCCTAAATCAGAGTATACAAAAAAACTTATTTCTTCTGTTGTATAGATGAATCCAATAGAGCCATCAGAAAATAAAATAAAAGAATTAATATCATTATTTGATAAAAAAAAATTTGATCAACTTTTGAAATTATCAAATGAACTAATAGATGAATTTCCTAACTCTATTCTTATTCAAAATATACAAGGTGTAGTATACACAGAACTTAAAAATTATAAATTAGCAAAAAATTTATTTATCAAAGTAATTAATCTACGCCCAAATTATACTGATGGTCATTATAACTTAGCTAATGTTTTTAACAAATTAGATGAAAAAGAGAAAGCAATAGAAAGTTATAATAAGGTTATAGAACTAGACATTAATTATTTTAAAGCTCATAATAATCTAGGAAATATATATAGAAAGAAAGGTTTAAATAAGAGGGCTATTGAATGTTATTTATCAACTTTAGAAATCAATTCAAATTATAAAGTAGCATATTACAACTTAGCAGGGGTACTTCAGTTTTACATATTAGATGAAGAGAATAAAAATATTAATAAATATCTTTTACATCTTTTAAAAGAAAAAATTATTGTTAGACCAAATTCAATTGCTCCTAATATTTTAAATGGTTTATTTTTAAATACAGATCTGAAGAATAACTTATCTTTAATTAAGGATAAAATCACTAATGAAGATTTTAATAATGTTTTAGAAAATTTACAGAAAAACTCTCTTCTAATGCAATTTATGAAAGTTTGTCCTATTCCTGATTATTATATCGAAAAAAATTTTGTTAAGATAAGAAAAAAAATTTTAAACCAAGCATACAAATTAAATATTGATAAAAATCACATTAATTTTTTAATTTCTTTATCTATGCAATGTTTTCTTAATGAATACATATATGAACAATCAAAAGATGAGATAGAAAAAATAAAAAAAATTGATGAAAGAATTAAAAACAATTTAAAAGAAAATAAAGAAATCAGTGATTTAGATATATTGTGTTTATTATGTTATGAACCTTTAACTAATTTTAGTTGGTCAAATAAAGTTAAATTTTCAGATAAATTAAAAGAAATATTTAAATTACATCTAAATCAAAATAAAATTGAAATTCAAATATCTAAATCAATAAAGTCTATATCGAAAGTAGAAGATCGCGTTTCAATTAAGGTAAAGAAACAATATGAGGAAAACCCCTATCCTAGATGGGAAAATCTTGGATTAAGTATTGAGCCTAGAGAAATTAAAGAGGTAATAAATGATAGCGATTTAAATTTAGATTTAAAAAAAATAACAAACTCTGAAAATCCTGAAATTCTAATTGCCGGTTGTGGCACTGGTCAGCACGCCATCACAACTGCTTCAAAATATCAAAAGTCTAAAATACTTGCTCTGGATTTAAGTTTTAAAAGTTTATCTTACGCAAAAAGAAAGGCAAATGAACTTAAAATTAATAATATTGATTTTATTCAAGGGGATATTTTAGATTTAGAATCAATAGATAGAAAGTTTGATATAATTGAATCAGTCGGTGTTCTTCATCATATGAATAATCCATTTAAAGGATGGAAAATATTAACCTCGTGTTTGAATAACGATTCTTTAATGCTTATTGGATTATATAGTGAAAAAGCGAGACAACATATAAAAGAAATTAAAAATAAAATTAATAAACTCAAACTACCATCTAATTATAAAGACATCATTAAATTTAGAAAAGATTTAATTGAAAATAATAATGATCATTGGAATCTTATTAAATCAAGTCCTGATTTCTATACAGTAAGTGGAGTAAGAGATTTATTATTTAATGTTCAAGAACGTAGATTTACAATAAGTAAAATAAAAGAATACTTAAATAAGTTAGAATTAAGATTCCTAGGATTTGAAGACCAATTAATCAAAGAAAAATTTAAAGTTATTTATACTAATAAAGATGATTTATATAATCTTGATAAGTGGGAAGAATACGAAAAAAATAATCCGAGAACCTTTGCGGGAATGTATCAATTTTGGTGTAAAAAAATTTGATTTTAAAATTATATGGCGGAGAGGGAGGGATTCGAACTCTCGGTAGTATTGCTACTACACACGCTTTCCGAGTGTGCTGATTAGAAATTAATTCGAGGATTTCAAGGATTATTTAGTCTAAATTTTAATTAACGTGTTTATAAGAGCGAATAGTATGTGACCAACATTTAATAGACAGTAACGAATTAAAAATTGTAATTAAAGCTAATGAAAAAAATTATTATTTTATCTCTTTCTCTTTTTTTTTGTTCCTTTAATTATGGTTGTAATACTATTGCTGGAACCGCAAAAGGAATTGTTGAAGATGTGAAAAGTGTTGTGCCTGGTCTATAAATGATTAAGATATTTATTTTAACAATCACTTTATTTTTGTTTGGTTGTAATACAATTGTAGGTTCTGTAAAAGGCGTTGGTAGAGATATTAAAGCTGCTACGGTATATACAAGGGACGCCTTTACAGGAAACCCTATATCAGACGAAAGTAGCAATTAATTAATAGGCAGTGAGACCTATGTGTGATGAAAACTATGTTTTAAAAGATTAAGGTACCAAAAAAAACTTATTTATGCCGGAGAGAAAGGGATTCGAACTCTCGGTAGTATTGCTACTACACACGCTTTCCAAGTGTGCTGATTAAATACAAAGTTTAGGTTTTCTGTAAAAAATTAAACACAAAAAACTAAATACTGGTTGCACGATTGACGCATATTTGGCGCGAAAATTTATTATTTGTGAAAGCTAAGTCGTTGTCCAATTGGAGGATCCTCTATTCCATATATCCCTAAACTTTTTGCTAAAGATTTAATTTTTTGTTTTGTTAAATATTTAAAATCTGAGATACAAAAATGTGCCAACATTACAACTTGATAATACCCGGGATAGTTTGATTTAAAACCTGTTGCCATTTGTACACAACTTAACTCACTTCCACTTTTATGAAGGATTTCTCCCGTCCTATATACAACACTATTACTTGCATTTCCTTTTGTGCCTTTATTTTTCTTACTTGAACTTGTTAATTCCGCGTCACCCTCAAACCAATTGCATATATGATTAAAATCATCTAATTTTTTTTCGTACTCTTTCGGTTCACAAAAATCGACCTCTCCAACACTACTATTCAATGACCCAATATCAAATCCAACTGTCCTTGTTTCAAATATTTGTGCGTAAATAACTCTTGCACATAGATCTATTTTTTCATCTTTGACTATATCAAAATAAATTTCTTCATATTCAACGGCCCCAACTCCTAGATTACCACCATTTGAAGCAAATCCTTTATAACCATTTACGTTAGCCTGTTCGAATTTTTCATCGTAAAAACTTACTTTTAATGAGGAAGGTTGCTCAAGTTTTAAACCTTCCATAAACGATCTTTGGTCATTGTCACATCTAGCAAAAGCGTCATTTAAAAAGTAAAAAGATAAAGTAATAATAATTAAAAGAAGATTTTTCATTAAGATAACCTTACCACTAACCATGAGGAATGTTGAACAAAAAATAGGCTAGAAAGTTACCCCTTTAAGACGCAAAACACATTTATATTTAAATATCGTTAAAAAAATAATTAGTTTATGGCGGAGAGAGAGGGATTCGAACCCTCGGTAGTATTGCTACTACACACGCTTTCCAAGCGTGCTGATTAAACCGCTCTCACATCTCTCCAAAATTTAATTATCATTCATTTTTAATGCATTTAAAAAAGTATTTTGTGGAATATCTACTTTTCCGAACTGCCTCATTCTTTTTTTACCTTTTTTTTGCTTATCTAAAAGTTTATTTTTTCTTGTTACATCTCCACCGTAAAGCTTTTGCGTTACATCTTTTCTAAATGAAGCTACTGTTTCACGGGCAATTACTTTACCACCTATTGCTGCTTGAATTGCAACTTTGAATTGTTGTCTTGGAATTAAATCTTTTAATCTTTCACAAAGAGCTCTACCTCTTTGTTCAGATCTATCTTTATGTACAATTAAAGATAGTGCGTCGACTGGATCTCCATTAATAAGTATACCTACTTTAACTAAATTATTCACTTCATAACCTGTAATTTCATAATCAAAACTTGCATACCCTTTAGTAATTGATTTTAATCTATCATAAAAATCAAAAACAACTTCATTCAGTGGAAGTTTATACTCAACTAAAGGTCTATTTCCGGCATAACTCATATTTAACTGAATACCTCTTTTAGAAGTACATAATTCTAGTACTGATCCTAAAAATTCTTCAGGTACTATTATTGTAGCCTTAATCCATGGTTCAGAAATGTTTTCGACTTTAACTGGATCTGGCATATCAGTAGGATTATGAAGATTTATAGTTGATCCATCTTTCATTAAAATTTTGTAAACAACTGATGGTGCTGTAGTTACAAGTTCTAAATTAAATTCTCTTTCAAACCGATCTCTAATAATTTCTAAATGCAATAAACCTAAGAAGCCGCAACGAAAACCATAACCTAAAGCAGGACTTACTTCTGGTTCATAAGAAAAACTTGAGTCATTCAGAGCAAGTTTAGACATACTATCTCGCATATGTTCGTAGTCATCTGAATCAACTGGAAACATTCCACAAAAAACTACAGGTTGGGATGGTTTAAAACCTGGGAGAACTTCATCAGTTGGAAATTTATCATCTGTTATTGTGTCACCAACTTTACAATCAGAAACACTTTTAATTCCAGAATTTATAAAACCAATTTCACCTGGTCCAAGTGTATCAACTTCAGTTGCCTTAGGAGAAAATATCCCTACTCTATCAATTGTATATGTTGCACCTGTTGCCATAAATCTAATTTTCTGACCTTTTTTTAGCTCTCCATTTATAACTCTTACAAGTACCACAACACCAAGATAACTGTCATACCAACTATCAACTAACATACATTTCAATTCTTTACTTATTTCACCTGATGGACAAGGAAGAAGTGTTATGATTTTATTTAATAAATCTTCTATGCCTACTCCTGTTTTTGCTGAAACAAGAGAAGCATTGTCTGTTTCAATACCAAGCACATCTTCAATTTGTGATTTTATTTTATCTGGCTCAGAAGAAGGAAGATCAATTTTATTAAGAACAGGTAAAATTTCATGATCATTATTAATCGCCTGATACGCATTAGCTAATGTTTGTGCCTCAACACCTTGTGTAGAATCTACTATTAATAAAGACCCCTCACATGCTGCTAAAGATCTTGATACCTCATATGAGAAATCAACATGCCCTGGGGTGTCCATAATATTTAGTATGTAGGTCCTGCCATCATTTGATTTGTAAGAAAGTCTAACTGTTTGAGCTTTTATTGTAATGCCTCTTTCTCTTTCTAATTCCATTGAGTCTAGAACCTGTTCTTTCATTTCTCTATCAGTTAGACCGCCACAAAACTGTATTAGTCTATCGGCTAACGTTGATTTTCCATGATCTATGTGAGCAACAATTGAGAAATTACGAATAGAACTAAGTTCTGTCATTAGTTTCTTATAGATGCATCAAGCGATTTAGATATTTCGTCTATTATTTTATTTGATAATTCCTCAATTTCTTGATCATTGAATGTTTTATCTTGAGGTTGCAATAAGACCCTAAAAGCAATACTTTTTTTATTTTCTGGAAGTTTATCTCCATCATAAACGTCAAATATCATAACGTTTTGAATTATATTTTTATCTATTTTTTTTACTTTTTTAATTATCTCACCAGCCTTTACTTCTTTTGGGAAAAGAAAGGCAAAGTCTCTTTCAACCATCTGATAAGGATTATTTGAAAACCCACCTTTAGAAGAAGATTTATTTTCTTGAAATTGAGAAATATTTTCCAAATATATTTCAAAGCCAAATACCTTAAAATTAACATCCATTGTTTTTAATAAAATTGGATGTAATTCTCCAAAATTAGCTATTTTGTTTTTACCAAGCCTTAAAGAAGATGATTTACCAGGATGATAGATTTGACCTTCGAGTTTATCATATAATAAATTATCTATTGGTACATTCAAGTTAGCTAAAATAGAAAATAAATCAGCTTTTATACTAAAGACATCAATATTTTTTTTATTTGATAACCAATTTCGTTCATCAGATGAACCATAAGCTATAGCAGTAGCAATATTTTCTTGCTGGTCTGGTAATGATTTAGAAAAATTTGGACCAACTTCAAATATTTTAGCTCTCAAATACAATCTAGCTTTATTTTGATTGATTGCTTCTAATAAATTTGGCAGCGTAGATGGTCTCATTGTATTTAAGTCAGTACTTATTGGGTTTTTTAAACTTATTATTTCATCTGAAATAATCTTTGCTTTTTTCTCATCCATAAATGACCAAGTTACAACTTCAGAATATCCATTAAGAGCTATGGTTTTTTTGCTTTTATAAAAAGTTTTTGTTTTAGAATTTAAAATCTGCTTTTTGTCTTCTTGATTAGTAACTTTTTTAAGAGGTATTTTATTATAACCATAAATTCTAATTATTTCCTCAACGATATCTGCCTCACCAACAATGTCTGGCCTAAAAGTAGGGCTTTGAATTTCAAATTTTGATTTTTTTTCATTAATAGAAAAACCAAGTGAAACTAAGATTTTTTCTTGTTCCTTATTATTGATTTCTATTCCACCGAAAGTCTTAACTTTACTTGTATCAAACATGAATGGTTTAACTTTTTCTATATTGATTTCTGAAGAAACAAACTCACTTGCTTCACCACCACACAATTCCAGTATCATTTGACTTGCTGCGTCGACACCCCAATAAAGAGAATCAGTATCTATGCCTCTTTCAAAACGGTAACGTGCATCACTTTGAAGATTAAGTTTTCTTCCAGTTTTAGTTACAGATATTGGATCAAATAATGCAACTTCTAGAAAGACATTTTTTGTCTTCATACTACAACCACTATCGAAACCACCCATAACCCCGCCAATTCCATGAAGTTTATTTTCATCATCAGAAATTACAATCATGTCACTATCACATTTATAATTAACTTCATTTAATGCTAAACACTCCTCATTTTTGTTGGCTAATCGCATTGTTAAGTTGCCTGAGACTTTGTCAGCATCGTAAACATGAAGTGGTCTTCCTAAGTCAAATGTAATATAATTTGTAATATCAACAAGAGCTGAAATAGGTCTCAATCCGATTGCAATTAATCTATCTTGAAGCCATTTAGGGCTTTCTACATTTTTGACATTTTTGAAATATCGACCTGCTACACCAGGACATAGATTATTATTTTGAAATTCTTTTTTCCACGTAATTGGGCTTTTGAATGTTTCTTTTGATTTTTTATAATTTAAGTCTTTTAATTTACCAATTCCTGCTGCTGCTAAATCTCTTGCGATACCTCTGACTGATAAACAATCAGATCTATTTGGTGTTAAATTAATTTCTATAACGGGCTCATCTATTGCAAAAATTTCACTAAATAAATTACCAATTTTATAATTATCTTTTATTTCAATAATACCATCGTGTTCATCGGAAATACCCATTTCTCTCTCTGATACAAGCATTCCACAAGACTCAACTCCTCTTATTTTAGTTTTTTTTAAATGTAAGTCTGTGCCAGGAATGTAACTATTTTCTGGAGCAAAAATTCCAAGCATCCCTTCTCTTGCATTTGGAGCACCGCAAACAACTTGAAAATTTCCTTTTATTGTTTCTACCTGACATACTTTAAGCTTATCCGCATCTGGATGTTTTTCTGCTTTTAAAACTTTAGCTACTGTAAAATTCTTAAATATTTCTGATTTATCTTCTACACTTTCAATTTCTAAACCAATATTGGTTAAAGTATCTGTTATACTATCTAAATTCTCAGAAGTATCTAAATGATCTTTTAACCAATCTAATGTAAATTTCATTTATAATCCTGATCGTGATTGATTATCTAAAATACTAAAACCATAATGATCTAACCATCTATAGTTTGGATCAAAAAAACTTCTTAAGTCTGTAATGCCATATTTAAGCATGGACAAACGTTCAATTCCCATTCCAAAAGCAAAACCCTGATATTGTTTTGAATCAATATTACAATTATCGAGAACAATAGGATTGACCATTCCACAACCCAATATTTCTAACCATTTATCTCCTTCACCAATTTTTATTTTATTATTTACTTTGGTATAAGCAACATCCATTTCTGCACTAGGCTCAGTAAAAGGAAAATAACTAGGACGAAAACGGTATTGTAAGTTTTTTACTTCAAAAAATTCCTCTAAAAATGAAACTAGTGTTGATTTTAAATCTACCATAGTAGAACTTGTATCAACAACTAAACCCTCTACCTGGTGAAACATAGGAGCGTGAGTAGCATCAGAGTCACTTCTATAAGTTCTGCCAGGCACAATAATTTTAATAGGTGGTTTTGTGTTGAGCATAGTTCTCACTTGAACAGGGCTAGTATGAGTTCTAAGAACATTTTTGTCTCCATTATTCTGAACATAGAAAGTATCCTGCATTTCTCTAGCTGGATGATGTTCTGGTATATTTAAAGCTGTAAAATTATTAAAATCCGTTTCTATATCTGGGCCTGTTTCCACCGCATAATTTAAATTTCCAAAAATTTCTATAATATTAAATATAGTTTGACTAATTGGATGTATTTTTCCTATTTTAGAAATATTAGGTGGTAGAGTAACATCAATTGATTCTAAATTAATCCTGTTTGAAATTTCAATATTTTCAATTTCTGTTCTTTGATTTTTAATACCTTCTTCAATTTCTTTTTTTATAATATTTAATTCATGCCCTTTCGATTTTTTTTCTTCAATCGACAAAGAGCCTAATCCTTTTAAAGCTTCAGGTATTAATCCTTTTTTACCTAAATAATATAATCGAAGTTTTTCTAAATCTTCGAAGGATTTTGAAGCTTTAATTTTTTTTAGAACATCAATTTTATTTTCAGCAAATGCCATCAATATCTATTATATTTTATTAATTAAAATTATCTAGCAGATTGAGCTTTATCAACTAAAGCTTTAAAAGCTTCTGGCTGGTTAACTGCAAGATCCGCTAAAATCTTTCTATCTATTTCAATAGATGATTTTTTAAGACCAGATATAAATTGCGAATATGTTAAACCATGAAGTCGAACACCAGCATTGATTCTTTGAATCCATAAACCCCTAAAATCACTTTTTCTTTTTTTACGATCTCTATAAGCATATTGCATGCCTCTTTCGACAGCTTGAACAGCTACTCTAAAGACATTTTTTCTTCTGCCGTAATAACCTTTAGCTCTTTTAATTACTTTTTTGTGTCTAGCTCTAGCTGTAACGCCTCGTGATACTCTTGCCATTGATTTCCCCTTACTTGTTGTATGGTAACATATGATCAATCAAAGCAGAGTCACCTGGTGACATAATTGCAGATCTTTTAGTGTTACGAATAAATTTATTGGAACGTTTACTCATTCCATGTCTCTTTCCCGCAGGTTTAAATTTAATTTTACCAGTACCTGTTCTAGAAAATCTTTTTTTTAAACTACTCTTAGTTTTAAGCTTGGGCATTACTATCTCCTATATTATAAGTTTATTACCAGTTAGGCTGCCCCGCAGGCCATAACAAGTTTTGAAGGCTTATACTGATAATTGAGTATTTTGCAATATGTAGAATTATTTAGCAACTTGAGGGACAAGTATCATCATTATTTGTCTTCCCTCAAACTTAGGAGCTACTTCAACTTTTGCATATTCTTCAACTTCTGAAGTTAGTTTTTTTAGAAGATCAAAGCCTAAATTTTGATGCTCCATTTCACGTCCTCTGAAACGCATAGAGACTTTAACTTTATTACCACCACCTATAAACTTTGAAAGTGCTTTAATTTTAACATTATAATCGTGGGTATCAATGCCAGGTCTCATTTTAATCTCTTTAACTTCAATTGTTTTTTGTTTCTTTTTTGCTTCTTTCTTACTTTTTTGCTCTCTATATTTTAATTTTCCATAATCTATAATTTTACAAACTGGTGGATTAGCTTCAGGAGACACTTCAACTAAATCAAAACCTTCATCTTCTGCTTGAATTAAAGCTTCACGAATACTTAAGATTCCCATTTGTTTGCCACTACTAGATATTAATCTGACTTCACTTGCAGTAATCTGCTCATTGATTCTTGGGCCAGTATCTTTCTTTGTTTTGAAATTTACAGCCAAAATTATATAGAGATTGAGTTGAAGCTATTATTTAATAGCATATTAGGAAATTAAGTCTTTTGTCATATTTTGTTAGGATATAATCTCAAATGAATTTAAATTCAAGGGCTGATTTTAAAAAATATAAACTGTTTATTAAGTTATTAAATATACTTTATGAAAATTTGTTTAGTTAGAAACGATAAAATGGGAGATATGATCCTTACTCTTCCAGTTGTTCAAGGACTAAAAAAAGCTAATCAGGATTGTAAAATTGATATTGTATGTTCTAAAAAAAATCAAAAAATATGTCAAAACTATAAATTTATTAAAAAAATTTTTTTACTTCAAAATAAATTTTATCAAGTCTTAAAAATAATTTCAGAATTAAGAAATGAAGATTATGATTATATTTTCACATTTAGCCCTGGTATATTCAGTATATTAATATCAATTTTTTCTAAAAGTAAAATAAAGTCATTGTTAATTTTTAAATCTCGATACAAAAATAATAACATGAGTAAATTTTTTGATAGAATTTTGGGTAAAATCTTTTTTACTCACTGCTTAATAATCGATCGCAAATTAAGATATTCCAAAAAAATCCCAATTCATCAAACAGAAATTATGATGGAGTTAGTTACTAAAAGTGGATTAAGTTATAATAATACTGCAGAGATTAAGAATGAATTAGGATTTAATAAAATAGAAATAAGTTCTAAAAAATTATGCTTAATTCATTTATCTTCAAAATGGATCAATAAATATTTTTCAGAAGAAAACTTTATTAATCTATTAGACAATCTTAAAAATTTGAAAATCAATATTGTAATGACAACTGATGAAACATCAAAAAATGTATTCTATGAAATATTTAAAAAATACGAAATTATTACTAATGAAAAGTTTGAAAATCTTAAAAGTATAAATAATGTTTTAATCTTAGATCAATTAAATTTTGATAATTGGACATCAATGATAAATTCTTCAACATATGTAATTACACCTGAATGTGGATGCACACATATTGCATCACTTTCTGAAACGAAACTTTGTGTTATTTATGATTCAGATAATTTTCCAGGTATGATTGCAGAAGAATATGCACCATGGAAGAAAAAATATACTAAACTATTCTCTAACAACAAAAATTTAGATAAAGAATTAATTTCATTTATTGATTAATTTACTATCTTGTAAAAAATCAAAAACTTTTTTTACTGAAATTGAGTCCATTGTATCGGTCAGAATCGTATGAGCATTTTTATATTCAGATAAGTTTGATTTTGAGATAACATTATCTTTAGCTAAAAAAAGAATAGGTGAATTACTTAGAGCTGCTATATGACCTGGGCCAGTATCATTACTAATTATAAAATCACATTTTTTAGCGATAGAATAGATGATTTCGGGTGGTGATTTATCGCTTAAATCAATAACGTTCTGACATGCATTATTGATCGTTTCTACTGTTTGTTTATCTGATTTTTGGCCAATAACACAAATATGATATCCTTTTTTTTCTAGAGTACTTGCAAGTATTGCAAATTTATCTGGTGACCATTGCTTGTCCTTACCTGATTTAGAAACACCAGGTATGATTAAGATTATTTTATCTTCATTAATTGCCGTAATATCTTTGGAAAGCCAATCTACATTTTGATTAATTTCATTTACTCCAAGTAACTTTAGTTGATTGTATAAACCTTGTTGTGGAGATTCAGTTCCTTGTGGAGGAATTACATATTGAATATCACAATTAGAACGAGATCCATTAACTTTTACTTCTGAAATAAATTTTAAGAATAACCAATAATTATTTGTTCTTTTAGAATTCTGTAAATCTATGATTAGATCATATTTATTTTGATTAATTTTTAATATTACCTTAAGTGAATTAATTATTCCTTTTCTATTATCTTTAAAAATCGAATTAAAATAATTCGAATTGCTTAAAAAATTTATGTATTTTTCTTCAGTGAGCAAGTCAATAGTGGCATTATTAAAAAATTGCTTAATTGATGCCATAGCAAGTATAGAAAATGCAATATCACCAAGCGATCCATGCTTTACAACTAGTATTTTGTTAAATTGACTGCTGTTCATATAAGTCTACGTAACTTTGTACCATTCTGTATCTTGAAAATGTTTTTGATATGTAATCTTTACTATTTAAAGATATATTTGAAAATTCTTCGTCATCTAATTTTATAATATTTTGAAGTTTAATATCTATTTCATTATATTTATGAGGATCTACTTTATAGATATTATCTAATTTATCTAACTGATCTTTGACACCGCCATAGTTAAAGGCTAGTAACTTTTTTTTCATTATTAAAGCTTCGCTTATAGTTCTTCCAAACCCTTCAGCTTGTAAAGGAAAAGAAGTAATAATTGATGATAGGTAATATAAAGTTTTCAAATCATCTCTTAGTAGATTGCCTATAATCTTACATTTATGACCAAGGTTAAAACTTTGAATTTTATTTTGTAGTTTCTCTGTATAAGATTGATTTTTTGTATCACCTGCAAAATAAAGTAAAAAATTATCATTATACATTTTATTAAATATATCTAAAAACTCAATTTGACCTTTCCAATTTGTTAGCCTTGCAGGATATAGAATAATATTTTTTGAGGTATCAATTTGATACTTATTTATTATATTTTCTATTTGAGAATCTAAAATTGGTTTTTCAAAATATTTAACATCAACTCCTCTATTAATCACTTTAATTTTATTTGAATCCAAATTGTATTTTTTACTAATTTCATTTTTTACATAATTTGAAATAGCAACAATCTGATCAACTTTGGATAATTGCTTATTATAGATTTTTTTAAAATAAGAATTACCACTATACACATTATGAAATGTAGATATTGTTTTGAAGTTTCTATTTTTTATAAAACTTAAAATCCATGCTGGTGCTCTTGATCTTACATGAACAACATTAATATTTTGATTAAAAATTAATTTTTTTAATTGATTAGCAATTAATGGATAAATAAAAAAATTTTTTGAGTTAACTGGTAATTGAAAATGATCAGTATAATTTTTATCAATTTCCTTAATTAAATGTCCTCCATTTGAAATAATATTATTTTTTAAATTTAATTCAGATAAATAATTTGCGACTTCAATAGTGCCTCTTTCGACACCACCAGAATCTAAAGAGGGAAGAATTTGAGCGACATTAAATGATGACATTTTATTAAAATATAAGTATTTGTATCAAAGATGCCTTACTTTATTAATAAGAAAAAAGAAAGAATTCGCTATAAATCTATAAAGGGTAAGGGGCCTGGTATTATCTTTATCCATGGCCTTAACTCAGATATGAGTGGTCAAAAAGCTTTGTCTTTAGAGAGATTTGCACGAAAAAATAAATTGCGGTTTATCCGTTTTGAATGCCGTGGTCATGGTAAATCTGATGGAAAATTCGAAGATTTTACAATTTCAGATTGGAAGAAAGACTTAATTGATATCATTGATAATATTGCAAAAGGACCACAAATTCTGGTTGGTAGCAGTATGGGTGGATGGTTAATGTTTTTAGCTGCCAAAGCAAGACCAAAAAGAATTGCTGGATTAATTGGTCTAGCGGCAGCACCTGATTATATCGATGGGTTTTACAAAAAACTCCCTTTAAAGAAAAAACAAGAAATGAAAAAAAAGGGAATTATTAAATATTCCTCCTACGGATTTAGTTATCTTATAAAAAAGAAATACATTGTTGAAGGTAGAAAAAATAAAATTTTAAATAAAGAATTCAAATGGAATAAGCCCTTAATTTTAATACAAGGACTAAAAGATAATGTTGTCACTCCAGATGTTCCAGAAAAAATAGTAAAAAAAATTAAAGGAAAGCAAATCCAAATAAAATTATTAAAAAATAGTAATCATAGATTATCCGATCCATTTGATTTAAAAATAATGAATGATTCTATTCAATCAATAATAAAAAACTAAGCAGATTTTTCTTCTTGAATTAATACAGGTTGATCAAATTTATTGATCATTTCTTTTGGAACAATCTGCCAGAAGAGTAATTTCTCATTTTCCCAATTTTCGAGTAAATTTTTTGCGTACATTGAATTTGTTTCCTTAATATGTTCTTCAATTTTTTGATATAAAACTTTTTCCCAATAATTTGTCATTTGTTGTTGATAGAAAATATCTTCAAGATTAATTCGAAGTGGTAGAGTTCCGTCTTTATCGTACACAAATGCCATACCTCCAGTCATTCCAGCTCCAAAATTATTTCCTACTTCGCCAAGAATAACTGCACTTCCTCCAGTCATATATTCACATCCATTATCACCACATCCTTCAATAACTGCATGTGCGCCAGAGTTTCTAACAGCAAATCTATCACCAGCAGTTCCAGCTGCAAAAAGTTTACCACGCGTTGCTCCATATAGGACAGTATTCCCAATGATAACATTTTTGTTTGTTTTTAGTTGTGACGATGAGCTTGGTTGAATAACAATTTTACCCCCTGATAATCCTTTTGCAACATAATCGTTAGCGTCACCAAAAACTTTAAGAGTAGTTCCTTGCACACTCCATGCTCCAAAAGATTGCCCAGCAGAACCATGAAAATTAACTGTAAAGAAATCCTCTGGAAGAGAACTCATTCCTTTTGTAGTAGTAATTTCTGATGCAAGTCTTGTACCAATAGCTCTATCAGTATTTTTGATATTATAGTTTAGCTCAATTTTTTGATCTGTTTCAAAGAAAGACTTAGCATCACCTATAATTTTAATATCAAGGCTATCGCTAACTTTATTAATTGTATTTTTCTTTATATCAAATTCTCCAACCGATGAATCAATGGTTTGAATAATTGGATTTAAATCCAAATCATCAAGATCAGAACTTCCTCTACTAACTTGATATAAAAGATCAGATCTTCCAACTACTTCATCAAGAGAAGAAAAGCCTAGTGATCCTAAAATTTCTCTTACTTCATCAGCAATAAAACTAAAAAGGTTAATTACTTTTTCTGGTGTACCGGTAAATTTTTCTCTAAGTTTTTCATCCTGAGAGCAAACTCCAACGGGACAAGTATTTGAGTGACATTGTCTAACCATGATACAACCCATAGCAACTAAACTTGCTGTCCCAATTCCATATTCTTCTGCCCCAAGCATAGCCGCAATAACAATATCTTTTCCTGTTTTCAAACCTCCGTCAGTTCTAAGAACAACTTTATCTCTTAAGTTATTTAGAGAAAGAACTTGATGTACTTCACTTAATCCAAGTTCCCAAGGAAGTCCTGCATACTTAATACTTGTTTGTGGGCTTGCTCCAGTTCCACCATTGTGACCTGATATGAGTATCGTATCAGCTTTTGCTTTTGCAACACCAGCTGCGACTGTCCCAATCCCTGACTGAGCAACTAACTTAACGCATACTTTTGCTCTTGGATTAATTTGTTTCAAATCGTAAATAAGCTGAGCTAAATCTTCAATAGAATAAATATCGTGATGAGGAGGAGGACTAATAAGCGTCACACCTTCGGTTGAATGTCTTAATTTAGCAATTAATTCTGTAACTTTTCCTCCCGGCAATTGTCCACCCTCACCAGGTTTTGCACCTTGTGCAACCTTAATTTCAATTTCTTCACAATTATTTAAATATTCTGCTGTTACACCAAATCGTCCACTTGCAATTTGTTTAATTTTTGATGATGCGTTATCTCCATTTGGCTTAGGTTTAAATCTAATCGGATCTTCACCACCTTCACCTGAATCAGATTTAGCTCCTATCCTATTCATTGCTACAGAAAGAGTTTCGTGTGCTTCTGGACTTAGGGCTCCAAGTGATATTCCTGGTGCAACTAGCCTTTTTCTAATTTCTTGAGAAGGTTCTACTGTGTTAGAGTTACTATTATCGTTATTCTTTTTGAAGTCTAAAAGATCACGAATATTTATAGGATCCATTTCATCTATCATTGTAGAATATTTTTTAAATAAAGAATAATTATTAGAAGTTACTGCAGTTTGAAGCATGTGAATTGATTTTGCTTCAAAAGCATGTTTTTCTCCACCAAATCTGTAGCGATAGTTTCCTCCAATAGGCAGTGTAATAACACTCTCTTCATAAGCATTATCATGAGCTAATCTTGATCTTCTTTCAATACCGCTGATACCGATACCGGATATTTTAGAACTCATAGAAGGGAAATATTTGCTCATTAGATTTCTACTGAGTCCAATCGCTTCAAAATTACAACCACCTCGGTATGAATTAATCACTGATATTCCCATCTTACTCATAGTCTTAAGCAAACCATTATTTATAGAATTAATAAATCTCTCTACACATTCTTCATATGAGAGGTTTTTAAATAATCCTTTTTTATGTCTTTCCGCTATAGCTTGTTGTGCCATATATGCATTCACACTTGTTGCTCCTACTCCGATAAGCACTGCAAAATATTGTACATCTAAACATTCTGCAGATTGAACATTTAAGGAAATAAAAGTTCGAAGATTTTGTTTAATTAAATGATGATGAACAGAACTTGTAACTAATATCATAGGAAGAGCTATTCTTGTTTTAGACATTTCTTTGTCACTTAAAATTATATGAACATAGCCCTCTCTAACAGCTTGTTCTGCTTCTCGGTTTATTCTTGAAATTTCTATTTCAAAATTATTTTCAGGATTTGTTTTATCCATTGTTGTGTCAATGATCTTCACAGTATCTTTCATATATCTACGCATAGATTTGAATTGCTCAATTGAAAGAACAGGAGAGTTCAATTGTAAATGATCGCATTGATCTTCATCTTCATCAAGAATATTACTTAAGTTTCCAATTCTAGTTCGAAGACTCATAACAACTCTTTCTCTTAATGAATCAATTGGTGGATTTGTAACTTGGCTAAAATTTTGTCTAAAAAAGTGATGGAGTCCTCTATATTTATTAGAGAGCACAGCTAGTGGAGTGTCATCTCCCATCGATCCCGTTGCTTCTTTTTTTTCGGCAATCATTGGATGAAGTATTAATTCGATGTCTTCTACTGACCAGGCAAAGCATGCCATTCTTTTTCGTAGATCTCCAGAATCTAAATCTCTAAATTCCTCATCAACAGATTGAACAAGTTTATCAATATACGTAATTTTTTTAGTCCAATCACCAAATGGTTTAGTTTCTGCTAAATACTTTTTTATTTCATTATCTTTAAAAAATTTTTTCTCTTTAAAGTTGACTGCTATTAATTGACCTGGTCCTACCCTGCCTCTTTCTACTATTTCATTTTTTTTAATATCAACCATTCCAGTTTCAGAACCCGCAATAAGAAGATTTTTTGTGAGTGTATATCTTATAGGTCTAAGGCCATTTCTATCCATTCCAGCAATAGCCCAATCACCGGACGCGCCACATATTGCTGCTGGACCATCCCATGGCTCCATAACTGCTCCACCATAAGCGTATAAATCTTTTATTTTTTTTGGAAAATCTCTTCTGTGGGACCAAGCTTCTGGAATTGTTATTATTTTAGCCATAGGTAAAGAACGATTAGCTTTAACTAATAACTCAATTGTTGAATCTAATGCAGCAGAGTCAGACGCTTTAGCATCAATTATGGGTTTTAAATCATCTATATTATTGCCAAAATTTTTATGTTCCATTCTTGGCTCATGAGCAGCCATCCAATTTTTATTACCTTTAAGTGTATTTATTTCACCATTATGCGCAATCACTCTAAAAGGCTGTGCTAAAGACCAAGTAGGAAATGTATTAGTTGAATAGCGTTGGTGATAAACTGCATATCTAGAAATAAAATTCTCATTTTGGATGTCTGGATAAAAATTGGAAAGCTGTTCTGCTAAAAACATACCTTTATAAACAATGGACTGACAAGATAGTGAGCAAATATAAAAGTCTGAAATATTTTGATTTCTGATTTCTTTTTCTATTCTTTTTCTAATTATATAAAGTTTATTATCAAATTTTTTTTCATCTTCTAGTTCTTCATTACAAATTAGTATTTGTTCTATTTCAGGCCTTGTTGCTTTTGCTTTATCACCAATAATCGATGAATTAATTGGAACATGTCTCCAACCATATATTTTCAAACCTTCTTTAATTATTTCAGATTCAACAATCGTACGAGCGTTTTCTTGAGCAGCAAAATCTGTACGTGGTAAAAAAATCATGCCAACCCCGAAAGGTAATTCATTAGGTGTGTGGCCTGTTCTTTCTATTTGTTGAGTAAAAAAATTCTTTGGTATGGATAACTGTATTCCTGCACCATCACCTGTTTTACCATCAGCATCAACTGCTCCCCGGTGATACAAAACTCTTAAAGCTTGAACTCCTAACTCGACTATTTTTCTTGTCTCAGATCCATCTAAAGAAGCTATTAATCCAACACCACATGATGAATGTTCATCTTGTTCATTATAAACATGATTTTCTTCTAAGAATTTTTTATCCTTTTTATACTTTTCAATAAAGTGATTAGGCATTTACTGCTTTCTTATTAATATTATTTTGATCGGAAAAATTATTTTCTAAATATTCATTAATATTTTTTGCTGCATCACGACCATCTTTGATTCCCCAAACAACTAAACTTGCACCACGAACAATATCTCCAGCAGCAAATACTCCATCAATTGATGTCATCATATTTTTATAATTAATTTTTAGCGTACCCCATCTTGTAACTGTAAGGTCATTATAATCAAAAAGCTTAGGTAAATTTTCAGGTTCAAAACCCAAAGCTTCAATCGCTAAATCAACATCTAACTCTTTTTCCGTACCTTCTTTTGGCTCTGGCTTCCTTCTACCTGACTCATCTGGTTCTCCAAGTTGCATTAAAACGGTTCTGACATTTTTCAATGACCCGTTTCCCGAATATTCAGTTGGTAAAGTCAACCATTGAAAATCGACGCCCTCTTCTATTGCATTTTGAACTTCTCTTTGCGAACCAGGCATGTTTGTCTTATCACGTCTGTAAAGACACTTAACAGATTTTGCTCCTTGTCTCACAGCCGTTCTAACGCAATCCATAGCGGTATCACCTCCACCAATGACAACTACATTTTTTCCATTTGCGTTTAATCTTCCATTTGTGAAATCTTCAACTTTATCTTTTAAACCAGTCTTGTTACTCGCTATTAGGAAATCTAAAGCTGGTACAACATTATTAAAATTGGATGTATTTAGATTGATTTCTCTAAATTTGTAAACCCCGGTTGCTATAAGAACTGCATCATGTTTAATTTTAATATCTTCAAAAGTAATGTCTTTGCCAATATCACAGTTTAATTCAAACTTGATTCCACTTTCTTTAAGTCGATTTGTTCTTCTAATAACAATATCTTTTTCTAGTTTAAAATTTGGAATACCATAAATTAAAAGACCTCCTGGTCTATCATAGCGATCATATATTGTAACTTGAAATCCTTTTTTACGAAGTTCTTCTGCTGCAGCTAATCCAGCAGGACCAGAACCGACAATTCCAACACTTTGATTTCTTTCTTCAACTGGTTCTATATTTTTAACCCAACCTTCTTCCCATGCTTTATCGGTAATATATTTTTCTATCGATCCTATAGTAACAGTGCCGTGGCCAGATTGTTCAATTACGCAGTTACCTTCACACAAACGATCTTGAGGACAAATACGACCACAAATTTCAGGCATATTATTTGTAGAGCTGGAAATTTCAAATGCCTCCTGCATTCTATCTTCAGCAGTTAGTTTTAACCAATCTGGGATATTATTATGTAAAGGACAATGAACTTGGCAGAAAGGAACACCGCATTGAGAACATCTGGAAGCTTGTTCTTCTGCCTTTTGTGAGGCATATTTAGCGTAAATTTCATCAAATGATTTAACCCTCTCTTTGGCAGATACTTTACTAGGATTTTCTTTATTTATTTTTGTAAATTTTAGCATTTAGTTATCATTTGTTTACTATTTTATCTAGATCGAACCAAATACACATTCAAGATAAAAAAAGAAACAATAATTTTGTAATAATAGTACCACTTATGTACTAAAACTGAAAAAATACTTAATTTACAACAATATTTTTAAGTATTTGTAGTGTATCCTGTGGATTAATATCAAGATTTTGAAACGATTTATCGACATTTACGACAAGATTATCCTTTTCAAATAATGTTAACTGTTCTGAAGTAAGAGGAGAAATTGGAGTTTTTTCAGCAATATTTATCATAGGTTTCATTACTGCCATTGGAACAGGAACTAAAACTCTGGTTTTGTTTAAAAATTCAGAAATATGATTAAAAAATTCTTTGTAAGAATAAATCCTGGGACCAGCAAGCTCATAAATATTTTTCTTTTCAATCTGAGAATTAATTATTTCATCAACAGCTATAGATACATCATCAATAAATACGGGTTGGAATTTTGTTGAACCATCTCCAAAAAGTGGGACAAAAAATGAAGTTTTAAATATTGGCAAAAGTCTTTTCATGAAAATATCACCACCACCTATAATAACACCAGGCCTAATAACAATTACATTATCTAGTTGTTTAAAAGCTTCCTTTTCAGATTTATGTACTGCAATACTTCTTGTTGAATTTTTATCAATATCTACACCGAGGCCAGAAAAAAGAATGAATTGTTTCAGATCCTTACTAGATTTTAAAATTCTAATAAGTCTCTGATTAAACTTATATATTGTGTTATTAAAATCACCTTTTTTTTGATCGTATGTAGTTTTCAAATTAATGCATACATCCGCATTATTTAAAACAGATTTAAGCCTTTTATCTTCTAATGAAGAATAACGAAATGGAATTACCTGTCCTGTTACACCTAAAAGTCGGATTTTAGCTTCTTGTACAGATCTTTGATATGGAACAATTATTTTATGGCCATTTTTAGTTAGACGTCTTATTAAATGCTTACCTACAAAACCAGCACCTCCAAAAATTACTATTGATTTCATGACCTTTAATTAAATAAGTGATATAGAGAAAAAATATAAATTATACAGGTAATAAAATCAAAATGAAAATAAATTTCTATAAAGGAGATCTTCCAGCAAGTTTTAAAGTTTCTAATATTATTGCATTGGATAGCGAAACAATGGGATTAAATCCTAAAAGAGATAAATTATGTTTGGTCCAAATTTCTAATGGTGATGATGTATGTCATCTCGTAAAAATTGACTTATCTACTGAAAAACCTCTAAATTTAATTAAAATTCTTAAGAATAATAAAATTCAAAAAATTTTTCATTATGCTAGGTTTGATGTAGCTGTATTCAAACACAACTTCAAAATTAATATTAAAAATATTTACTGTACTAAAATTGCATCAAAATTAGTTAGAACGTATACTGATAAACATGGATACAAAGATCTTTGTAGTGAATTATTAGGAAAATCAATTTCAAAAACAGAACAATCTTCTGATTGGGGTGGTGAGTTAAGTAAGGAACAGCAAAAATATGCTGCCACCGACGTTTTATATTTACATAAAATTAAAGATAAACTTGATTCAATGTTGTTAAGAGAAAAAAGAAATAAATTGGCTAAGGCCTGTTTTGATTTTATTCCATATAGAACTGATTTAGATATTAATGGTTGGTCAGAGCAAGATATTTTTAAACACTAATGAAAAAAAATAATAAAAAAATAATTAATAGTGCTAACAGAACATTATCTAGAGAATTAATTAGCATTAGAAATTTAAAATCTACTTTTAATAATAATTTTTGTGAAGCAGTTAATATTATTTATAATACAAAAGGAAAAATTATCATTACTGGTGTTGGTAAAAGTGCTCACATTGGTAATAAAATATCTGCAACTCTTACTTCAACCGGGACACCTTCATATTTTGTTCATGCTACTGAAGCGAGTCATGGTGATTTAGGAAGTATAAAAAAAGATGATTGTGTAGTTGCAATTTCTAATTCTGGCGAAACTTTAGAGTTAAATAATATAATTCAGTTTACTAAAAGGTTTAATATTAAACTCATAAGCATCACAAGTAACCCAAAAAGTATATTGCATAAAAATGCTACCGTAGGTATTTTATATAAAAAACCAATTGAAGCCTGTCCCTTAAATTTGGCGCCTACGAGCTCTACATCAATGTCTATGATCATCGGTGATTGTATAGCAATTTCTCTATTAGAACTAAGAGGTTTTAAAAGCACACAATTTAAAAGTCTACATCCTGGAGGTAATCTTGGCAAAGATTTAAAAAACTTAAACGATATTATGCATTTAGGAAAAAAATTACCTTTGGCAAAATTAGATGAAAAGATGTCCAAATCATTGATTACTATGACAAGAAAAAGTTTTGGATGTATTGGTGTTATTAATAACAAGAAACAGATAGTGGGTATAATTACTGATGGTGACTTAAGAAGGAATTTGAATTCTGAATTTTTAAATAAACGTGCTTCTGAAATAATGACAAAAAATCCAACATTAGCAAATAAAAATATGTTGGTAGGTGAAGCAATAAATTTAATGAATACTAAGAAAATAACAAGTTTATTTATTTGTGATAAAAAAATTCCTTTGGGAATTGTCCATATTCATGATTTATTGAGATTGACGAGCTAGTTTGAATTTCTTTTTACACATAAATAAAAAATTTATAATTGTTTTTGGTGCGATTTTAATTTTTTTATTTCTGATGATTATTTTTTACAAACAAATAAATCTAAATAATATTATTATAGAAAACACAAAAAATAACTTTTCTAATGCAGATATTTCTGAACCAAAATTTGCCATAAATAATGAGTCAAAGAATATTTATATAACTGCTTCTCAAGGTAACTTTTTAAATAAAGATGAAGTATTATTAAATAAAAATGTTAGATTTAAGTCAAATGATTTTAGTATTGAGACTGAAAAAGTAATTTTTAATAGAGATAAACAAACAGCAAAAAGTAGAACAAAGTCAATGTTTAAATCAAAAAATGCTACAATTAGTTCTGATGGTTTCAATATACATGATAAAGGTAATATAATAATTTTTTATGGTAATTCAAATATAATATTAAAATGAAATTAATTGTAAAAATTATAATAATATTTCTGATTTCAATAACATTAAATGCAAGAGAGATAGGTGAAACAGAAATTACCACAGAAGATGGTATTGAGGTCTTTCAAAATGAGAAGTTTTATTTATTAAAAAAAAATGTAAATATTATTTCCGATAATTTTACATTGAGTGCAGATGAAGTAAAGATAAATTTTGATAAAAGTTTGTATGATATTACAGAACTTGATGCAAATGGTAATGTAGATTTTAAGTCTAATGAATTTGAAATAATTGGAAATGGTAATTTTTTAAACTTTAAAGTAAAAATTGAAAAAATAAAAGTTGAGGGAGAAGAATCACAATTAATAACTAGTGATGTTAAAATGTTCTCAGATGGTTTTATAGAAGTTAATAATCTTAATGGTGATTTTTTGTTAAAAGGTATAAACTCTAAATTAGTTAATGAAAATATAATTATTAAAGCAGAAACAATTAATGGAAAATTCTCTGAAAATAATAATGAAAAAGAAATAACTTATTTAGAAGTAATTGATAAAAATATCTCTTATATCAAAAATAATGATACTGAAATGTATGCTAAAAAAATTAATTTTGACTATAATACCTCAATTATTGAATTAATAGATGATGTCATAATAATTCGTGATGAAGAAAAAATAACTGGTGACTATGGCACTCTTGATACAAGAAATAATTCATATAAAATTAAATCAAATAATCAAAACAAGGTGAAAGTAATAATTCAAAATAATGAGTAAATTCAATATTTTAGATAATGGTTTATCAATTAAGAAAATTTCAAAAACCTATGGTAACAAACAAATCGTAAGAGATATAAGTATTTCAATAAATAGAAACGAAATCGTGGGACTATTGGGTCCAAACGGTGCTGGAAAAACTACAACATTTTACATAATAGTTGGTCTAGTTAAGCCAGATAGTGGTAGTATTATATTAGACAAATTAGATGTTTCAAATTTACCAATCTATTTAAGAGGCAAACTAGGCATAAGCTATCTGCCTCAAGAGGCATCAATTTTTAGAGGTATGAATGTAGAAGATAACCTTTTATCAATAATTGAAATTCAGGAGAAAGATAAAAATAAACAAAACATATTATTACAAAATCTTTTAAATGAGTTCGATATAAATCACGTGAGAAAATCGAAATCGATTGTGTTATCTGGAGGAGAAAGGCGTAGACTCGAAATTGCAAGAACACTTGCTACAAATCCAAAATATTTGCTTCTCGATGAACCCTTAACAGGGATTGATCCAGTTTCAATAGAAGAGATTAAAACAATAATAAAAAAATTAAAACAAAGGAATATAGGAATATTAATTACTGATCACAATGTTAGAGAAACATTAAAAATTGTGGATAAAGTTTATATTGTTAATGAAGGAGCAATATTTTATGAAGGTGACCCACTATCAGCTGCTAAAGATGAAAAAATTAAAAAATTTTATTTAGGCTCAAATTTTCAGCTTTAGTATGATAAGTAATATTATTACAAAAGGCATTAATGGTATGCCAAAAATACCAGGTGATAAATCTATATCACATAGATCTATAATAATACCCTCCGTATCAAATGGTGTTTGTGAAATAAATAATATTTTAAAATCTGAAGATGTTTTGCATACACTCAATGCACTTAAATCTATGGGGGTAAATATTGCAGAAAATAAAAATAAAATAATAATCCATGGCAAAGGATTAAATTCATTAAGAGCAGCTAAGAAAGAAATCTATCTGGGAAATTCTGGAACAAGTGCTAGATTACTAACAGGGCTGTTATCTTCTCAAAAGTTTAAATCTGTTTTAACAGGTGATAAATCATTATCCAGTCGACCTATGAAAAGAATTGCAGATCCTTTGACCAAAATGAATGCTAAAATTTATACAACAAATGGATCTTTACCACTCTCTATTGAAAGTAGTAATTTAAAACCTGTAAATTTTAATTTAAAAATTCCTTCCGCTCAAATTAAATCCGGTTTGTTGCTAGCTGCTTTAAACACAAAAGGTGAAACAAGTATAATTGAAAACAAAGTAACAAGAGATCACACAGAAATAATGTTAGAATCATTTGGTGCGAATATAGAAATGAAAAATATAGGTAATAAAAAAGTTATAAAAATCATTGGCCAAAAAGAACTGGTTGCTAATAATATTGATGTACCAAATGATCTTTCAAGTAGTGCTTTTTTTATTGTATGTGCGCTTATCAATAAAAACTCAAAAATAATTGTAAAAAACATTAATAATAATCCGTCTAGGAATGGAATAATTTTAGCTTTAAAAAAGATGGGTGCTAAAATAAAATTGATCAACAACAGAAGAAATAATAATGAAAATATTTGTGATATTGAAGTTGTAAGTTCTGGTTTACATGGTTGCGAGTTAGGTCCTGAATTTGCAGATTTAATGATAGATGAATATCCCATTCTATCAATAGCTGCTTCATTTGCTAATTCACCAAGTGTATTTCGTGGATTAAAAGAATTAAGAGTTAAAGAAAGTGATAGACTAAAATTAATTTTACTAAACCTACAAAATTGTGGTGTTAATTGTAAATCTGAAAATGATGACTTATTTATTTTTCCTAGTAAAGAATATCAAATAAAAAATAATTTAATACAAACTGATTTTGACCATCGTATAGCTATGGCATTTTGTATAATGGGAACAAGATTAGGTCCTTTGAATATTAAAGACTCAGATTCTATAAATACAAGTTTTCCTACTTTTAAAAATGAATTTAATAATATCGGTGGTAATTTTCGTTGAAAAAATTAATAATTACTATTGATGGTCCTGCGGCTTCTGGAAAGGAAAAAATTGCAAAATACATAGCAAAAAAATGGAAATTAAATCATTTAGATTCAGGGATTTTGTATAGGAGGTTGGCATTAATTTTTTCTATTGAAAAAATAGATATTGAAAATGTTAATAAAATTAAAAATAAATTAAAAAATATTCATCAAATTTCTTTTAGAAACAGTAAAAATATAAGAACACAAGTTATAAGTAGACTTGCTTCAAAAATAGCTGTTCACGATTGTGTAAGAAACTATGTGAATAAGCTCCAGTATAATTTTGTAAATAAAAATAAAAAAATACAAGGTTTTGTTATTGATGGTAGAGATATTGGATCTGTAGTTTTCAAAAACGCTGATTTAAAACTATATATAGACGTAAATCCTGAAATTAGAGCTAAAAGGAGATATAAACAGTTGATTGATAGTGGTGAAAAGTCTATATACCCAAAAATTTTGAAAGATATTAAATTGAGAGATAAACAAGATAAACTCAGAAAACATTCACCTCTAGTAATACCTAAGGGTGCACACATGGTAGATAATAGTGGTAGTTTCACAGATACAATTAAACAAATAAAGGTATTGTTGGATAAAATTTAATATGAATCAACAACCTCAAACCAAAATTTCTAATTCTGAGTATGACACTCTTATTAATAACTCACTAAAAAATTCCTCTGCGAAAGAAAAAAGTATTACAAAAGGTAAAGTCATTTCAATAGAAAATGAAGTTGTTACTATTGATGTTGGACTTAAAAGTGAAGGTCGAATACCTCTAAGTGAGTTTTCAAGACCAGGGCAAAAAATAGAAGTTGAAGTTGGAGACGAAACCGAAGTTTTTATTGAAAATGTAGACAATGCTAATGGTGAAACATTACTTTCAAGAGAAAAAGCGGTTAAACAGCAGGCTTGGCATAATCTTCAAAATAGTTTTAATGAAAATAAAGTCGTAACAGGCGTCCCTTTTAATAGGGTGAAAGGTGGAATGAGTGTAGATTTAAATGGTGTAGTTGCTTTTTTACCTGGTAGTCAAATAGAAACTAGGCAGATAATTAAAGATACAAAAGAGTTGTTAAATAAGCCATTAGAACTAATGATTCTTAAAATGGACAAGTACAGAGGGAATATTGTAGTTTCAAGAAAAGCTATTACTGAAAATGAATTAAAAGAGCAAAGATCTGAACTTCTTAAAAATATAAAAGAAGGATCTATAATCGAAGGCAAGGTAAAAAATATAACTGACTATGGTGCCTTTATAGATTTAGGAGGTATTGATGGATTAGTACATGTAACAGATATATCATGGACAAAAATTAACAGTCCCTCAGATATTCTAGAATTAAATTCTACAATAAAAATAAAAGTTTTGAAATTTGATGAAGAGCTATCAAGGTTAAGTCTTGGGATCAAACAATTAACTGAAAATCCATGGGATAAAGTGAATGATAATATTAAAGTAAATGATAAGGTTTCAGCTAAAGTGATTAGTATGAATGATAATAATGTGCACTTGATTATTAATAATAATTTTGATGGAGTTATTTCATTAAATGAAGTTAGTTGGTTAAAAAAACCTCCTCATCCTTCGAAAATTGTTAACATCAATGATCAAATAGAGGTTTTAGTTTTAGACATCGACAATGATAGAAAGAGAGTAAATTGTAGTTTAAGACAAATGAAAGAAAATCCATGGACTAAACTTAAAGATAAATTTAATATTAATGATACTTTTGAAACAGAAATAGTAAACATAGTAGACTTTGGAATTTTTGTTAAAGTTATAGATGAAATAGATGGTATGGTTCATATATCAGACTTAAGCTGGGAAGAGAAAGAATGTGAAAAAATTATTAAAGACTTAAAAAAAGGTGAAAAAATAAAAGTAAAAATACTTGATATAAATGCAGATAAAGAAAGAATTAGCCTAGGGGTCAAACATTTAAATAACGATCCCGTTCAAGATTTTATTGAGGCAAATCCCATAAAATCAAAAATAACTGGTAAAATTATTAATATTGATGAAAAAGGTCTAAAAATTGAATTAGATAATGAAAAACAAATATTTGGTTTTATAAAAAAATCAAATTTATCTAATGATAAAAATGAAAATAAAACTGAGCGATTTGCACTCGATGAAAAAGTTGACTCAATAATTTTATCCATAGATACTAAAAGTAGAACTATAAATCTTTCAATTAAAGAACTAGAAATTAGAGATGAAAAAGAAGCTCTTAACAAATTTGGATCAAGTAGTTCTGGAGCGTCCTTAGGTGATATTTTAGGTTCAGTATTAAAAAAATAGGATTAATGTTAAAATCTCAAATCCTAGAAAAATTACAAAAAAAACATACTAATTTAAGTTCTGAAGATATTGATGACCTCTTTGATATATTTATAAAAAAATTGTCAAATTCATTACAAAAAGGTCAGAATATTGAGATAAGAGGATTTGGAACAATAAGTAGAAAAATTAATAAAGAAAAAATAGTAAGAAATCCAAAAACAAATGAAAAATTATTTAAAAATAAAAGCTTCAAATTACATTTTAAAATTGGAAAAATATTGCATAGAAAAATAAATGGTTTTACTGATTCTCATATAGAAGATGAAGTCTAGAAAAATAATTGTAGCTTTAGATAGCAATAATTTAAATAAAACAATAAAATTAGTAAAAATCTTAAAAAGAGATGTTTATGCATTTAAAATTGGCTACGAATTTTTTTATAATTTTGGTTTAGAGGGTTATAAAAAAGTTTATTCTGTTTGTCCCAAAATATTTCTTGATTTAAAGTTACACGATATACCAAATACAGTAGAAAAGGGATTGCAAGCTTTAATTAAAATAAAACCTCTTTTTACCACAGTCCATATATCTGGTGGTGATGATATGATGAGTTCTTCTAGAACAAGTAAAAAAAGCACAAAGATATTAGGGGTTTCAATCTTAACAAGCTTAGATAGTAATCAAACTAAAAAATATTATAATCAAAAAAATGTATCAGCATTAGTAAAAAAATTTGCAAAAGAAGCAGAAAAAAATAAACTTGACGGAGTTATATGCAGCCCTCAGGAAATAAAATATATCAGAAAAATAGTTGGAAAAAATTTTATAATCATTACCCCTGGGATTAGAGTTGGTAATAAATTAAATAGTGATGATCAAAAAAGAGTTGAAACTCCGAATAATGCAATAAATCTAGGAGCAAATTATTTGGTCATAGGAAGACCTATAACTAAATCCAGAGATCCACTTAAAACTTTAAAAGAAATTAATAAAAGTTTAATTTAATAATGATAACAAAAATTTGTGGAATACAAAATGAAGATACACTTCTTTGTTGTGAGGATAATAATGTAGATTTTTTTGGAATGATATTTTATCCTAAAAGCCCAAGAAATATATCAATTGAAGATGCGAGTAATTTACAAAAAAAATCTGAAAATTTAAATATTAATGGTGTGGGTGTTTTTGTTAATAAAAATATTAATGAAATAGAAGATATAATAAAAAAAGTTAGATTGAAATACATACAATTACATGGATCAGAAGATGAGGAATATATCAAAACTTTAAAAAGAATTGGAGTGAAAGTAATTAAGTCAATATCTATTAGTAACATAAATGACTTAAGAAATATTAGTAAATACAATAGTTCAGATTACTTTTTATTTGATTACAAACCGATGAAAAATGAGTTACCTGGAGGTAATTCTAAAAGTTTTGATTGGAATATATTAAAAAATCTAAATACTGACAAACCATGGTTTTTATCAGGTGGGATTAGTATAAAAAATATTCAGGAAATTCTTAATGATGTCAGTCCGTTTGGTATAGATTTATCCTCTGGAGTAGAAAAAGAGCTTGGCATTAAAGATAATCACATTATAAATAATTTTATCGATAAATTAAAAAATGCTTAAAAATACATATAAAAGTTATCCAAATGAAAAAGGTTATTTTGGCCAATTTGGAGGTAGATATGTTTCAGAAACCTTAATGCCTTTAATCCTTGAAGTAGAAAAAGAATATGAAAAAATAAAAAATGATAAGAATTTTATTGATGAGTTTAATTATTATTTAAAAACATATGTTGGTAGGCCAAGTCCCCTTTTCTTTGCTGAAAGAATAAGTAAAGATCTTGAGGGTCCAAAAATTTATTTCAAAAGAGATGAGTTAAATCACACAGGTGCTCATAAAATCAATAATTGTATGGGGCAAATTTTGTTGGCAAAAAAAATGGGTAAGTCTAGAATAATAGCTGAAACAGGAGCAGGTCAGCATGGCGTCGCTACAGCTACAGTATGTGCTCTATTTGGTTTACCTTGCATAGTTTATATGGGGGAAAAAGATATCGAAAGGCAATCTCCAAATGTTTTTAGAATGAAATTACTTGGCGCAGAAATAAGATCAGTTTCAACTGGATCAAAATCACTCAAAGATGCAATGAATGAAGCATTAAGAGATTGGGTAACAAATGTTAAAGATACTTTTTATATAATTGGAACTGCTGCAGGACCACATCCATACCCAGCTATGGTTAGAGATTTTCAATCTGTAATTGGCAAAGAAGTTCGTAAACAACTTGAAGAACTAGAAGGAAAGGTTCCAGATTTATTAATGGCATGTATTGGTGGTGGTTCAAATGCTTTAGGGTTGTTTCATGAATTTTTAGATGACTCAAATGTTGAAATGATTGCTGTTGAAGCAGCAGGACATGGAATAAAAACTGATAAGCATGCAGCAAGTTTGACAGGTGGTAAGCCAGGTGTTTTGCATGGAAATAAAACATATTTACTACAATCAAAATCTGGGCAAATTCAGGAAGCACATTCCATTTCTGCAGGCTTGGATTATCCAGGAATTGGACCGGAACATTCATTTTTATTTGAAGAAAAAAGAGTTTCATACATGTCGGCAACAGACAAAGAAGCGCTGGAAGCTTTTCAATATTGTTGTAAATTAGAAGGCATAATTCCAGCTTTAGAACCAGCGCATGCATTAGCAGTTTTAAAGAAAATAGCAAAAAACTATAGTAAAGATAAAATTATTGTGATGAACATGTGTGGTCGAGGAGATAAAGATATTTTTACTATAGCTGATGAATTAAACATAAAGATTTAAATGACTAATTTAATTAGTCAGGCATTTAAAAATGATGAAAAAAAACTAGTCACATTTGTTACAGGAGGTGATCCTGATTTCGAAACAAGTTTAGAAATTATTAAGACAATAATTAATAATGGAGTTGATATTATGGAAATTGGAATGCCCTTTTCTGATCCTATGGCTGACGGTCCAACAATTCAGTTATCAAGTAATAGAGCAATAAATAAAGGAGTTGATTTAGAAAAAATTTTCTCTTTAGCTTCCGAGGCAAAAAAAACAAAAGATGATCTCCCTATTATTTTAATGGGTTACTATAATTTGATTCTATATTTTGGAATTGAGAAGTTTGTAAAAAAATGCAAAGAAAATGGAGTTGATGGTTTAATAATTGTAGATCTACAACCAGAAGAAGACGAAGATTTGATCAATGAACTTAAAAAAAGTAAGATTGATTTAATTAGATTAATTACTCCTACAACTGATGAAGAAAGGCTTAAGTTAATATTAAAAAATGCTAGTGGTTTTTTATATTATGTTAGTGTTATGGGAATTACTGGACAAAAATCTGCAGATCTTAATGAACTTAAAAAATCAGTTGCTTTTATCAAAAAACACACGAACTTACCAGTTGTACCAGGATTTGGTATTAAAAACTCAACTGATGTAAACAATATATGCAAAATAGCTGATGGAGCAGTTGTTGGTTCAAGTATAATTAAAATTATTGAAGAGAATTTAAGTAACAAAGATAAGATGTTGTCAGAAATTAATAAATTTTCAAAAGATTTGAAAGATGGAACTAAAGTATGAATTGGTTAACAAATTTTGTAAAACCTAAACTATCCTTGCTTGTAAAAAGAAGAAGTGTTTCAGAGAAATTATGGAATAATTGTGTGTCATGTGGAAATATGATTCATCATAAAGATTTAAAAGAAAATTTATCTGTTTGTGTAAATTGCAATTATCATTTTAGAATGTCTGTAGAAGATAGGATAAAATTATTTTTTCAAAATGGTGATTATAGTGAAATTATCCCAGACAAAATCTCAGATGATCCACTGAAATTCACAGATAAAAAAAAATATAAAGATAGATTAAAAGAATACAGAAAAAAAACAAATAGAGATGACGCTTTTATTCTTATAAAAGGAAAAATTAAAGACAAAGAAATTATCTCGGGACTAATGAATTTTGAATTCATGGGTGGTTCTATGGGTAGAGCGGTTGGTGGAGCAATAGTTAAAGGAGCTAAAATTGCTATAGAAAAAAAATTGCCTTACGTAATTGTTACTTCATCCGGTGGGGCAAGAATGCAGGAAGGAATTGTAAGCTTAATGCAAATGCCTAGAACAATTGCTGCTGTTGATCTTTTAAATGAAAATAATATACCTTACATAGTTGTTCTTACTGAACCTACTACTGGTGGAGTGACAGCGTCCTTTGCAATGTTAGGTGATATAACAATAGCAGAACAAGGTGCTACTATAGGTTTTGCAGGTAAAAGAGTTATACAAGACACCATCAGAGAAGAATTACCTATAGATTTTCAAAAAGCTGAATATCTTAAAGATCATGGAATGGTAGATATTGTTTCTCATAGGAAAGACCTCAAAGAAACTTTGTACAAAGTATTAAATCATATTAGTTAATAAGTGAAATCTAAAACAGAAAAGTTGTTAGATGAACTGGTCAAGCTTCATCCTAAATATATTGATCTTTCATTAGACAGATTAAAATTATTATTAAAAAAATTAGGTAATCCTCAAGATTATCTGCCAAAAACAATCCATGTTGCAGGAACAAATGGAAAAGGATCTGTTCAAAGTTTCATAAGAAATATTTTGTTGAAGCATGGGTATAAATGTGATGCATATATATCTCCACATTTATCTAGGTTTAATGAAAGAATAATTCTAAATAATAAAGAAGTAAGTACAAAGAAGCTTTACGAAACTCTAAAATTTGTAAAAAAAATAAATAAAAATAAACCAATAACTTTCTTTGAAATAACAACAGCTGCAGCATTCATATTGTTTAAACAATCAAAATCTGACTTTCTTATTTTAGAGACAGGATTAGGAGGTAGATTAGATGCAACTAACATAATACCAAAAAAAATTTGTAGTATTTTAACACCAATTGGTTTTGATCATGAGGAATTTTTAGGAAAAACACTTAAGAAAATTGCTAATGAGAAATTGGGTATAGTAAAGAATTGTGAGTTTGTGTTAGTTGGCAAACAAAAAAAAGAATTAAAAGATCACATTCAAAAAAAATTAAATAAATTTGAAAATAAATATTTTTATGGAAAAGAATTTCGAGTCACAAAATCATTAAAAAATAAGTTTGAGATAAAAATAGATGGAAAAAAATATTTCTATAGTCAACCTTCATTAAATGGAAAACATCAGGAAGAAAATGCATCAATATCTATTTATTTTGCAAAAATTATGCAAAATATGGGTTATAGATTAAATAAAAGAGAAATTAATGTAGCGATAAAAAAAACTGTATGGCCAGGAAGATTAGAAATTATTGATTATAAAAATAAAAAAATAATTCTTGATGGATCGCATAATATTGATGGAGCTGATAAACTAAAAGAATTTTTAAAAACTAAAAGGATAAAACCTATAGTCTTGTTTGGAATGTTAAATAATAAGAAAGCAAGTTTATTTTTGAGTAAAATAAAAAAAAGTGTCTCTAAAGTTTTAGCTATAAAAATTCCAGATGAAAAAAATTCATTTAAAACTAAACAAATAAATGAAATTTGTGATTTTCATTCTATTAAATGTGAGGAAATAAATAGTATAAATGATGCTTTAAAATATTTTAGATCTAATCAACAAAAAATATATTTAATAACTGGTTCTTTGTATTTGGTAGGAAAAATTAGAAAAAAACTATTATAAATTGGATTGTATCCAGGTTTCTAATGCCGTTTTGGGAAGACTGCCAACCTTAGTATCGATTAACTCACCTTTTTTAAAAATCATTATTGTAGGAATACCTCTAATACCGTATTTTTGTGGTGTCATAGGATTTTCATCAATGTTCATTTTATATATTTTAACTTTATCTTTATTTTCTGCAGCAATTTCTTCTAAAATTGGGTCAAGTACTTTACATGGACCACACCATTCTGCACCAAAGTCTACTACCACAGGCACATCATTAGTAGAAATATCATTATCAAAAGTTTGGTCGTTTGTTACATGAGTAGACATAGATATTATGTAAGAAATATTTATTTTTTATCAAGCTAAATTAAATCTAATTTTCTAAAATTGATTTTTTATCCCCAATATGTCTAATTTTAGAAGGAATTATATAACCTTTGATTTGATTTTTTTTTATTAGTTTTGTCCAAATTTCATTCATAGGGAATATTTTTTTTCTATAATTAAAGATATTTTTAGATACAATTTGAAGGCCAGAATAATATAATTTTTGATTTTTATTTTTCCAATTTGTGACTACATTACTTTTTAAATTAAAGTCACCATTTTCTTTTTTTAAACCTAAAAAATTCATATCCTTAGACAACAACATCTTACAGTGAGATACATCTTGATAATTATTGAGAAAATATTTGATATTTGATTTATTTTTTTTAGTGAAAAAAATATCAGAGTTAACTACACATATTTTTTTTCTTTTTGTAAATTTGAAAATATTTTTTACTCCTCCGCCCGTGCCAAGTATTGTTTCTTCATAGATAATCTGAATGGGATATTCTTTAAAATTTTTGTCCAAATACTTTTTAATTTTATGATGTAAATAGTGTGTATTTATTAAGATTTCATCACACCCAATATTAGTAAAGAAATCAATTGTGTTCTTTAATAATACTTTATTTTTATATTTTAAAAGAGGTTTTGGGGTACTGCGTGTCAAATTCAGCATTCTTGATCCAAAACCAGCACATAAAATCATTAACGTAAAATTTTTCATAAATTATAAATACTTTTCATACATTGATCTTAGTTCATAATTTTTAATATTATTTAATGTCGCTATTGTTCTAGATTTAGTTATTTTTAAATAGTTTAAGTATTTATTATCATTATTTGTTCTAATTAATTTTCTCCATCTGCCAAGTAGTCGAGTCTGTCGAGCTAAACTTAAAATATAATATTGCTCCAGAAAAGTATTTAAATTTTCAATAATTGAAGTGTTCTCATAAAAATATTCAATTAATTTATGATTGTAATCTCGTGTAAAATTAATTCTTGGATTTTCTAATAGTGATATTAGATCCCATCCTATAAATCCCTTAAAAGCACTTTGAAAATCAATAATTCCACATTGTAAATGTGATTCACAATTTTCTAAAAAAAATAAATTAACAAATTCAAAGTCTTTGTGAACAAAATTTTTCATATTATAATTTTGAGAATAAAATATACTTTTCCATGATTCATAAAATTTTGAAGTTGGAAAATTTAAATTTTTGTTGTTAGGAATATAATAAGTAACAAACTCTTTAAGTTCAATTTTTAAATCTTCAAAGGTGTATTCTTTTAAATTTTTTAAATTTTTTAAATTTGATTCATTTTGGATAACAATTATATTTTCTACAGCTAGTTTTAAAAGTTTATAAAGATTATCTTTATTGTATATTTTATTAAATCTATTTTTTCCAAAATCTTGCATATATATTTTATATTGTTGTTGATTAACTTCATATATCTTAGGAATTGATATATTAATCTTTTGTAATATTTCATAAACAGTAAGGAAATTTTTAAACTCTTGTTTATCTTTAGAAAAATCAATTATTATTTTGGTATTCTCTTTTTCAGTAATTCTATAAATTAATTTGTTTGATAATCCGTCCTCAATTTTTTCTAAATCAATATGATCAGGATTCATTAAACTATTGTTTAAAACAAATATTAATTTTTCTTTTAGTTTCCGAAATCATATCTAAATTTATTAAATAATGATTTTTGTTTAGCGGTAAACTAATTAACATTTCAGGCCACTCTATAAATGTAATATTGTTATTTAAATTTTCGAAGAAATCTAATTCCTCTAACTCCTTTAGGCTCTTTACTCTATAAAGATCATAATGATAGATTTGCGATGAATTCAATTCATAGCTTATCAAAATAGGGAATGTTGGGCTAGTAATGGAAGATGGTTTTGGTAAATTATTTAATACAAAAAGATTATTAATTAATAATCTTATAAATGTTGTTTTACCAGCACCTAGCTCTCCTTGAAATAAGTAAATATCTCCAACAGATATGTCTTTACATAAATTAGTGGAGAGTTTTTCAAGTTCACGAAGATCTAAAATTTGATTACTTAATTTTTGCAAATTTTATTATGCAATACCTTTTAGAACTTCCACTAAATCAGTTTTTTCCCAAGTAAAATGTCCTTTGTCACTTGGTTCTCTACCAAAATGGCCATAAGCAGAAGTTGGAACATATATTGCATTTGTAAGTTTTAAATGTTCTCTTATTCCTCTTGGGCTTAGATCAAATAAATCTTGTACAGATTTTTCAATTTTCTGTTCATCAACTTTATTTGTTCCATTAGTATTTACATATACCGATAAAGGTTTTGATACTCCTATTGCATAAGATAACTGTATAGTACATTCATCAGCTAAATCCGCTGCAACAACATTTTTTGCTAAGTACCTAGCTGCGTATGCTGCAGATCTATCAACTTTAGATGGATCCTTTCCTGAAAATGCACCACCACCATGGGGCGCTGCACCACCATATGTATCAACTATAATTTTCCGACCAGTTAAACCAGAGTCACCATCAGGGCCTCCAATTACAAAGTTACCTGTGGGATTAACATAGAATTCTTCGTCTTTAAGACCTTCTAACAAGTTATTAGGTATGCACTCATATACGTAAGGTTTAACAATTTCTTTTACTTCCTCTGGAGATAAACCTTCTTTGTGTTGTGAAGAAATAACTAAAGAAGTAACTTTGCTTGGTTTTCCATTTTCGTAAAGCATTGTAACTTGACTTTTTGAATCAGGTTCTAGACCAGATGCAGATCCATCTTTACGAGCTTGTGCCATTTTATATAATATTTGATGAGAATAATGTATCGGTGCTGGCATTAATGATTCAGTGTCTTTACAAGCAAAACCAAACATGATTCCCTGATCGCCTGCGCCCTCATCTTTATTGCTACCAGAATCAACACCCATAGCAATATCAGCTGACTGCTCATGAAGAAAACTTTCAATATCACAATTCTGCCAATGAAAGCCATCTTGTTCATAACCAATATCTTTAATACAATCTCTAACTTGAGATATAATCTGATCTTTAGAAACAGATGGCCCCCTTACTTCACCAGCTAAAACTACTTTATTGGTGGTAGTCAAAGTCTCACAAGCCACGCGTGTTTGTGGATCGCCAGAAGATAAATAAGTATCAACAACCATATCTGAAATTCTATCACAAACTTTATCTGGATGGCCTTCAGAAACTGATTCACTTGTAAATAAATAAGATCTTTTCATATTAACTCCTAATATCTGTAAGTATTATCTTTAAATGGACCCTGCTTACTAACACCAATATATTCTGCTTGTTTATCAGTTAATTCTGTAAGTTTTGCTCCAACTTTCTTTAAGTGCAATGATGCAACTTTTTCATCTAAATGTTTTGGCAAAACATAAACTTTATTTTCATAATTTTTAGAATTTTTCCAAAGTTCAAGTTGCGCTAATACTTGATTAGTAAATGATGCACTCATAACAAAACTTGGATGGCCAGTCGCATTTCCTAAGTTAACAAGTCTTCCTTCTGATAGTAATAATATTTTCTTTCCATCTGGAAACTCTACTTCTCTTACTTGTGGTTTAATCTCATCGGACTTGTAATTTTGGAGGGCTTCTGTTTGTATTTCATTATCAAAATGTCCAATATTACAAACAATAGCTCGATCTCTCATTTGTCGCATATGATCTTGGGTAATAACATCAAGATTACCAGTGGCAGTAACAAATATATCACCATATTTACAAGCATCATCCATTGTAACAACTTCGTAACCTTCCATTGCTGCTTGAAGTGCATTAATCGGGTCTATTTCAGTCACACAAACACGTGCGCCAGCACCTCTTAAGCTAGCTGCTGAACCTTTGCCAACATCTCCATATCCAGCTACAACTGCTATTTTGCCAGCCATCATTACATCAGTGCCTCTTCTTATTCCATCTACCAAACTTTCCTTACAACCATATAAATTGTCAAATTTTGACTTAGTAACTGAGTCATTAACATTTATTGCTGGCACCTTTAATGTTCCATTTTTTTCCATTTCTTTCAAACGGTGGACACCTGTAGTTGTTTCTTCAGATAAACCTAAAATTTCTTCCAACATTTTTGGATATTTTTCATGAATTATTTTTGTAGCATCTCCACCATCATCTAAAATCATATTTGGCTTCCAACCATCTGGACCTTCTAGTGTTTTCTCAATACACCACCAAAATTCTTCTTCTGTCATTCCTTTCCATGCAAATACAGGAATGCCTTTTGCAGCTATTGCAGCAGCAGCGTGATCTTGAGTGGAAAAAATATTACATGAACTCCATCTAACAGTAGCACCTAAAAATACTAGAGTTTCAATCAAGACAGCAGTTTGTATTGTCATATGTAAACAACCTACGATTCTTGCACCATCTAGAGGTTTAGAATCACCATACTCTTCTCTTAATGCCATCAAACCAGGCATTTCTGTTTCAGCTATTGCAATTTCTTTATGACCAAAATCAGCTAAACTTATGTCTTTAACCTTAAAATCTTCACTCATGATTGTATCCCTTTATGATTATTTAGACTTTTTAATGGTAATTTAATCAGAAAACAAGCACCTCTAAAGTCTAATTTGTCACTTTCTGTTAATTCAATTGAACCATTAAATAAATTGATTATTTCATATGATATAGAAAGACCAAGACCAGAGTGTTGGTCTCTGTCCACTATCCTATCAGTATAAAATCTATCAAAAATTTTGTTTTTTTCTCTTAAATCTATACCTTTTCCTTGATCATAAATTTTAATTTCAACACAATTTTCATTTTGTTTGTTTGATGTAATTAAAATATTTGAGTTATTTTTGGCGATCGAAATACTATTATCTATTAAATTTAGGATTACCTGCAAAAATTTATCTTTGTTAAGAAGTACTAAATTTTTATTATTATCAGTTTGAAGTAAAATTTTAATATTTTTTTTATTAGTTGATTTTTCACCAAAATTTTCTTTTAGAAATTTGTTTATATTAGTTAGTTCAAAATTTTCTATTTCAATTTCAGCAATAGTTTTTGAAAAATGAGAAATATCTGAAATCAATTTATTCATTCTGTCGATATCTTTATTAAAATTATTCATTAATTTTGATCTATCTTCTTTAGTAATATTTTTGCTAGTTAGTAATTCAATGGACGATTTTATTGCAGTAAGTGGATTTTTTAGTTCATGAGCAACATCAGAGCTAAATTTTTCTAATTGATTGATTTGTGATTTCAATTCGTTTGACATAAGTTGTATTTGGTTTGATAAAATACCAATTTCGTCAGATCTTAGAGGGTATACTAATTTTTTCTTATTTGTTTTATCTCTCTCAAGAACAGTGATTTTAGTTAGTTGCCTTAGTGGTGTTATCAGACCTCTCAAAAAAATAAATGATAATAAAATTGTAACTACAATAAATAAAAGAAAAAAATTAAAGAAATTCAAAGATTGTCTAGCAAGTTCATTATTATTTAATAATAATTTGTACTTTATCAGAACAACTCCATAGACTTTATTATCTTGGATTATAGGTGATGTTAGAATTCTAGTTATTTCATTATTTTCATCTTTGAACGTTTTAACGAGTTTCTGCTTTTCTTTAATAGTGTCAATAATCAAAATAATCTCATGAACATTTTTATCTAAATTTTTAGTAAATTTATTTTCAAGAATGTAATTATTAATATGATTAAAATTATTAATATAAATTTTTTCAAAAAAATTTGAGAAATCAACTATATTTTCACGTGTTTCAGATAAATCTATCTCCTCTACTTCTGTACTCAAAAATAAATTTGATGAGTCCGCAATTTTAATCCAATTTTCATTGTAAATAACGGTGTTAAAATCTTTATCTCCAAAGTTTTGAAATATAAATTGTTCAGTAGTAAACTTTTCTAACTCTGGTTCTGACAATTCGATAGGATTGATATTATCTGCCAAATCACAGCTCTCCTTGTATGCTTCAATATCTTGAAGGTATCTGCAACGATAATCATACTGAAAAATTGGAACTCTTAATATTGAAGTATTTTCTAAATATTTTGTAATATTTGATAAATTTAATCTTATTGATTGATCTCTATTATCTATGAATTTATTGTTTTGAATTAAGTTTAAATTGAAATAAGATAAAAATACCAAACCAAAAAATACAATAATTAAGTTAAGAATAATAAGTTGAAATGTTAAATTATAACTTGATAAGCTAAATAATCTTTTAATCACGCCAAGAATATCCAGAACCATATCTTGTTCTTATTTGGTCAAAAGAATTATCATAAGATCTGAATTTTTTTCTTAATCTCTTTATATGGCTATCAATAGTCCTATCATCAACGTATATAGAATCACCATACATAGCGTCCATTAATTGATTTCTATCCTTTACTACTCCAGGATACTGAGCAAGAGATTTAATTAAATTAAACTCTGCAACCGTAAGTTCAATTTCTATACCTTTCCAAAAACATAATTGTTTATCTTCATCTAGTATTAAATCACCTTTTATAAAATTTTGTTTTTTAATATTATTATCCTTTTGTTCTTCAGTTCTATTGTTATGAATTCTTAGTACTGTTCTTATGCGTTCATTTAATAATTTTTGTGAAAAAGGTTTTTTTATATAATCTGAAGCTCCCATTCTTAATCCAATAATCTCATCTTGTTCATGATCTTTTGATGTTAAAAAAATAATCGGAAGATCTTTTAGATTTTCAATCTTGCTCGAACGCACTTTTGAAAGAAGTTCATTTCCATCCATTTTAGGCATCTTAATATCAAACAATCCCAAATCATAAGATTTGCTTTCAAGAGCCTCTAGGGCCTCAACTCCATTAAGAAATGTATCTACTGTAAACCCTTCACTTTGGAGAGAAAGAGATACTGATGTGAGAATCGACTGCTCGTCATCAACCAATGCTATCTTAGTCATACTACCTTTTATTAATAATTTATGGCAGATTTAAGTTCAAAGAAAAAATGACTCAGTAAATAAATTTAACAAAATGTGACTTAAGTTGATAAGTAAATGTAAATATTTCAATAACTTGTTTGCCTCCTGAAAATATGAATTAAGTAAGGGATTGACATGAGAAAAAAAATATTTATGTTCTTATTTTGTTCTTATTGCGATATTGAGCAAATGTTGTATTGTCCCTTTTCGGCGGCACTACATATTGTGTTTTTCGACAATAATTTTTTGAAAATGGATAGGATTTAAATGGCAGACATTCTACAGGTATCGGCAAAAATCCCGGAAGAAAAAAGTGTAAATATTTTAACATTAAGTGTGGTACGTCGTGATGGAGCTATCACTCCCTTCAAATCAGATAAAATTTCAAATGCTATAAAAAAAGCATTCTTAGCACAAACAAAAATTAGAAATGACAAAAATAAAGAAAAAGAACAACAAGATGGAATTCATAAAACTGTTGAAGCTTTAACACATAAAGTTGTCTCGGCTCTAACAAGAAGGATTGCTGATGGTGACATGATTCACATTGAAGATATACAAGATCAAGTGGAATTAGCACTTATGAGAGATGAGCATCATAAAGTTGCTAGAGCATATGTCCTATATAGAGAACAAAGAGCAGCTTCTAGATATCACACTAAAAAACTCAAAGAGCAAGTTGGAGAAAAAGCTTCTTCAATGATGGTAACTAAAAGAGATGGAAGTAAAGAGCCGATTTCACTGGATAAAATAACCAACAGAGTCTCAGTTCTATCAACTGGATTAAATATTGATCCAATTGTCGTTGTTCAAAAAGCAGTTCCAGGATTGTATAGTGATATTAGTTCTGTTGAAATTGACACTTATCTTGCTGAAACTGCAGCAGCTTTAACAGTAGAGCATCCTGATTATTCATATCTTGCCGCAAGAATAAAAGTTAATTCATTACATAAAGAAACCCCAGGTTTTATAATAGCAACAAAAAATTTATACGATGATGGTTTATTAAGAGAAGAGTATTTTAAAAAAGTGATGGAAAATGCTGGCGCAATAGAATCAATAATTGATTATGACAAAGATTATACATTTGATTATTTTGCCCTTACAACACTAATTAGAGCTTATTTGTTAAAGTTTGATAATAGAACAATTGAAAGACCTCAGGACCTATGGATGAGAGTAACTTTAACAGTTACAGGCAACGAGTTTAATTTAGATAAAATAAAAGAAACCTATAAAAGTCTATCTAGTGGTATGTATACACATGCTACTCCAACATTGTTTAATAGTGGATTAAAGATGCAGCAATTATCATCATGCTTTTTAATAGGTATGGAAGATGATTCTATTGAAGGTATTTTTAATACTATCAAAGATTGTGCGCTAATATCAAAAACTGCTGGCGGTATCGGAATGCATGCTCACAACATTAGAGGAAGCGGAAGTAGAATAAAATCAACAAATGGTAAATCTAATGGTCTTATTCCATTTCTTAAAATTTTTAATGAAACTGCTAAATCAGTTGATCAAGGTGGAGGAAAAAGAAAAGGTTCTTTCGCAGTTTACTTAGAACCTTGGCATGCTGACATTGAGAAATTTCTAGAACTTAGAAAAAATACGGGTGCCGAAGAATTTAGAGCGAGAGATTTGTTTTATGCTTTATGGATACCTGATTTATTCATGAAAAGAGTAGAAAATGATGAAGAATGGACACTTATGAGTGAACATGAATGTCCGGGTCTTTCAGATGTATATGGTGACGAGTTTGAAAAACTTTACACTAAGTATGAAAATGAAATGAAGCATTTAGAAAAAATTAAAGCAAGAGATCTAATGTCTAAAATTATAGAAGCGCAGATAGAAACAGGACAGCCTTATATGCTCTATAAGGACTCAATCAATAACAAGTCCAACCAAAAAAATATTGGTGTTATTAAATCTTCAAACCTGTGTGCAGAAATAGTTGAATACTCTGATAAGAACGAGACATCTGTATGTAACTTGGCTTCTATAGCTCTGCCAAAATTTGTAAAAAAATCAGATAAAAAATTAATATATGACTATGATGCTCTTTATGAAACAGCAAAATTGGCCACAAAAAACTTAGATGAAGTAATTGATATTAATTTTTATCCAACTGATAAAACGGAAAGATCTAATAATAAACACAGACCAATAGGTTTAGGAATACAGGGTCTTGCAGATGTCTACTTCAAGTTAGGAATAGCTTATGACTCTGAAGAGGCTAAAGAAATAAATAAATTAATTTTTGAAACAATTTACTTTGGAGCTTTAGAAGCTTCATGTGAATTAGCAAAAGAAAAGGGAACATACGAAACATTTAAAAATTCACCAATTTCGGAAGGTAAATTTCAATTTGATCTGTGGAATGTTAACCCGTCTTCAAAATGGGATTGGGATTCGCTAAGAACTAAAATTAAAGAGCACGGTGTGAGAAACTCTTTAACCACAGCTTGTATGCCAACTGCGTCAACAGGCATTATATTAGGTAACACTGAAACATTCCAAATACAAACCTCTAATATATATAAAAGACAAACGCTCTCAGGTGAGTTCCTTCTTGTAAATAGATATTTGGTGAATGAACTTTCTCAAAGAGGACTGTGGAATAAAGATATGAGAGACAAAATAATTTTAGAAAATGGGTCTGTTGAAAACATAAATGAAATTCCAACTGAACTTAAAGAAGTTTATAAAACAGTTTGGGAAGTATCACAAAAAACTGTCATAGATATGTCAGCAGATAGAGCACCATTTATTGATCAAACCCAATCAATGAATCTTTGGCTTTCAACGCCTACATTTGGGAAAGTTAATTCAATGCATATGTATGCTTGGAAAAAAGGTCTTAAAACAGGAATGTATTATCTCAGAAGTAGATCAGCAGTTGATGCTGTAAAAGTTACAGTTTCATCAGAAAAAGCAGCAAAAGATGCTTATATAAATACTGCTATTAAACAAAACAATGAACCAGAAGATTGCGAAACTTGCAGTGCATAAAGAAGGAGTAAAGAATGATATCAAAAGGAGTTAAATCAATATTTCCAATAAAAAACCAAGAAATTTGGGATAGATACAAACAACATATACAAGCCTTTTGGACAACTGAAGAAGTATCTTTGCAAGATGATTTAAGAGATCTTGAAACTTTAAATGATGGTGAAAAGCATTTTATTAAGCACGTACTTGCATATTTTGCTAACTCCGAAGCAATGATTAATGAAAACTTAGCAAGTAGGTTCTACAAAGAAATTTTAATTCCTGAAGCAAGATGTTTTATATCTATACAAATGTTGAATGAATCAATTCATGCAGAGATGTATGGTCTACAAATTGAAGCTTATGTAAAAGATGCAAAAGAAAAAGACATGCTTTTTGATGCAATACAAAACGTACCATGTATTAACCATAAAGCACAATGGGTATCAAAATGGCTCAATGGTAGTCAAAATTTATTAACAAGACTAATAGGATTTGGATTAGTTGAAGGTTTATTTTTTGCTGGCTCTTTCTGTGCAATATATTATTTCAGAAAAAGAGGGTTATTACCTGGTTTAGCCTTATCTAACGACTGGATTGCAAGAGACGAAGGAATGCATTTTAGTTTCTCATCTCTTATGTTTAGAACTTTAAGAGATAAATTTAATAATAAAACATTAACTGATGCAGATATTAGTGATTTGTCTTTGATACCCTCAGATGTGCCTCAATCACAATTTGAAGAAATTGTTAGAGAAGCAGTAGCATTCGAAAAAGAATTTGTAAGAGATGCTTTACCAGTAGATTTAATTGGTATGAATCAAGACTTAATGTGTCAATATATTGAAGCTGTTGCAGACAGAATTGCTGACCTATTTGAATTTGACAGAGTCTTTAAAACAGAAAATCCTTTTGATTTTATGAGAGCTTTAGATGTACAAAATGTTACTAACTTTTTTGAAAAAAGGGTATCTGAATATCAACGACCTACAGATAGAGCTTTAAGTTTTGATGAAGCATTTTGATGGAAGCAGAGATATACTCTAAAACTAATTGTGGATACTGTGATAGAGCTAAACTACGGTTAGCTAAATTTAATCCAAAGATTTATATGCTTGATACAGATTATACGAGAGAAGATTTTTTTGAAAAGTTTCCGAACGCTAAAACTTTTCCTCAAATAATTTTAAATGGTGAAAAAATTGGAGGGTATCATGAACTTGAAAAATGGTTTGAAATGAATACCTTTGATGAAGAATTCTAAATAACCTTTTTTTTTCCTTTTCTTGAGTAAGTTTTCTTATTTCTAACAATTCTTTGTTTGTACTTAGGTAGTTTTAAATCTTGAGCAAAGGGATTTCTTTTCTTAATTTTTTTTTTTATTTCCATAAAATGTATTCTAATGTGCCTGTCCCCAATGATTACCAGCACCGAAATCAACAGTGAGTGGAACTGAAAAATCTTTGTATTTTAAATGTACAGACTCCATAATCTTTTTTACATTACTTACTAAATTGTCATATTTTTTAGTTTCGACTTCAAAGATTAGTTCATCATGTACTTGTAAAAGCATTTCAGCCTCAATATTTTTAAGTTTTATTTCCTTATGAATTTCTATCATTGCTAACTTTATAATGTCTGCTGCACTACCTTGGATTGGTGCATTAATGGCTTGTCTTTCTGCAAAACCTCTAACAGCAAAATTCTTATCGGCAATTCCCTTAATATTAATTTTCCTTTTAAAAATTGTTTCAACGTATTGATTTGTTTTTGCGAAATCAATTTGATGCTCCATATATTTTTTAATTTTTGGGTATTTAATAAAATACTCATTTATATAATCTTTTGCTTCTGTATTGGAAATATCAAGTTGTTTAGCTAAACCATATGGACTAATTCCATATAAAATACCAAAATTAATTGCTTTTGCTTTTCTTCTATAATCGTTATTTATTTGACTATCGTTTAAATTAAATATTTCTTTAGCAGTTGATGCATGAATATCTTCATTGTTTTTAAAAGCTTTAATAAAATTTTTATCACTAGAAATTTCTGCGGCTAATCTAAGCTCTATTTGAGAATAATCAAAACTGACTAATTTTTTTCCTTTTCCACTAACAAAAGCTGTTCTTATTTTTTTTCCATTTTCTGTTCTAATTGGGATATTTTGAAGATTTGGGTCTGTAGAACTTAATCGACCTGTTAAAGTATTAGCTAAACCAAATGATGTATGAACTCTACTTTTATCATCTGTTAATCTAAATAAAGCATCTGTATAAGTTGATTTAAGTTTTGTTAATTCTCTCCAATCAAGAACGAGTTGTGCAATTTCAAATCCATCTAAGGCTAAATTATTTAAAGTTGATGAATCAGTAGAATATGTTCCTGATTTTGTTTTTTTACCACCAGGTATTTTAAGATTAACGAATAATATCTCTCCTAATTGTTTAGGCGAGCCAATATTAAACTCTTCTTTTGAAAGTTTATAAATATTCTTTTCAAGTTTTTTACTTTCATTCTCAAATTCATTACTAAGGCTTGTTAAAAAATCTTTATTTACCTCAATACCATTTGCCTCGATTGAAGATAATACCTCTACAAGAGGTAAATCAATATTTTGATAAACAAAATTAGCCTTTTCTTTTATTAAACGAGGGTAAAGATGATGAAAAAGCCTGAATGTTAATAGAGAATCTTCTGCAGCATAATTAATTGCTTTATCAATAGTTACTTTATCGAAAGTAATTTCATTTTTCCCTGTTCCAACAACTTCCTTATACTTAATTGTAGTATGATTTAAGTGATTAAATGATAGATCATCTAAATTATGTTTAAAAATTCCATTATCAATTGAATAGGAAATTAACATTGTATCTGCAATTGAATTAAAAATTACTCCATACTTATTTAAAATTCTAATATCATATTTTATATTTTGCCCAATTTTTAAGATAGATTCATTTTCACATATTTTGTTAATATGATTAATTACAAATTTTTCCTCTAACTGGTTATCAATTTTTTTAGAACCATCTAAACTGGTATGGTTTATAGGAATATAATAAGAAATATTTTCACTGCTACAAATTGATATACCAACTAATTTAGCTTTTTCTATATCGAGTGAATTAGTTTCAGTATCTATAGCGCAAATACCATTTTTTTTAATTTCACTTAAAACTTTTTCAAAATGATTCTTTGAATTAATTAATTGATATTTTGGTTTTATTTCTTTTTTTGGAACTATATTATCATTATCACTAGATATAAAAGAATTAGATTTTAATCTTTCAGATGTTGATCTAAAGCCCTGCTCTTTAAGAAAATTAAAGATATTATTATTTTCATTTTTTAATTCATTATAAGTTCTAATTCTATTAATGGTCTCAGTTATTTGGACATCGTTTTTAAGTGTTACAAGTTTTAAACTTAATCTAATGTCATTTTCTGATTCTGCTAAAATATTTCTTCTTTTTTCTTGTTTAATTTTATCAAGATTTTTAATTAAACCATCAATATCTTTAAATTCATTTATTAACTGAGAAGCTGTTTTTGGACCAATTCCAGGAGCGCCCGGAATATTATCTACTTTGTCGCCTGTTAAAGCTTGGATAAAAATAACTTTATTAGGTTTAACACCAAATTTTTCCTCAACATCTTTTATTTCAATTTTTTTATTTTTCATTGGATCAAGCATTGTGACTTTATTACTAACAAGTTGCATTAAATCTTTATCTGAGGAAACTATGATAGTCTCAATTTCATCTTTTTCAGCCAACTTAACATAGGTAGCAATTAAATCATCAGCTTCAAATCCTTCTATTTCTAATTGAGGAATATTAAAACTTTTTACACACTCTCTGATTAGTGGAAATTGAGGAATAAGATCATCTGGTGCTTCACCTCTGTTAGCTTTATATTCAGGATAAATTTTATTTCTGAAATTTTCTCTAGCAGCATCAAAAATTACAATCATTTTGTCATTACTGTAATCTTCTATGAGTTTTACAAGCATATTAGTAAACCCAAAAACAGCATTTATAGGGGTTCCGTCAGCGCGATTCATAGGAGGCAGACCATAATAAGCTCTAAAAATGTATGCTGATCCATCAACTAGTATCAATCTACTCTTTTTATTCATTGTAATTTTAAATATATAAGATTCTATATTAATGTCAGACTATAAATATTCAATTGATGCAGAAAACGTAAATAAAATTTATTTCAAAAAATCAAATAAAATTGAAGCTCTCATTAATTTTAATATAAAAATAAAAAAAAATAGTATTTATGGTTTATTGGGTCCTAACGGGGCAGGAAAATCAACATTTATCAATATATTAGGGGGATTGGTTAAAAAAAGTAATGGTATTGTTAAAATATGTGGAATTGACATTGATCAAGATTCTAAAAAAAGTAAGTTTAAAATAGGAATTGTACCTCAAGAATTAAATATTGATCCTTTTTTTTCCCCCGTAGAATTGCTTGAATTACAAGCAGGGCTATATGGTATTCCAAAAAATAAAAGAAAAACTGAAGAAATTTTAGATAATTTAAAATTAACGGATCAAAGAAATGCTTATGCAAGGACGCTATCTGGCGGCATGAGACGTAGACTTCTGATTGCCAAAGCACTTGTTCATAGTCCCGAAATGTTAATTTTAGATGAACCAACTGCAGGAGTAGATATAGATATAAGATCTTCAGTGTGGAATTATATTAAAAAAATAAATAACTCAGGCACTACTATATGTTTAACTACTCATTACTTAGAGGAAGCTGAGCAATTATGTGATTATATTACTATTTTAAATGAAGGAAGAGTTATAGCTAGTGACTCAAAAAAAAATCTTCTAAGTTTAATTTCTATTAAAAAAGTATCATTTATATTGAAAAAAGAACAATTGATTCCCAACAGTGTTAAAAGATTTAAATATAATCTAAATGAAAATATTTTGAATATCGAGTATGATAAAAATAAAACATCATTAAATGAAATAATAAAATTGTTAGATCAGGAAAAGATTGAATTTACAGAAATTAATACATATGAAAGTAATCTCGAGGATACTTTTTTAAAATTAATAAAAGATTAAGTTCAAAAATGCTTAAAATTAAAAAAGATTTTATTTTTGTACCTTATATATTAATCGCATTAATTCCTATAACACTAATAACAGGTCCAGCGGTTCCAGATTTAAGTCTTTTCGTTGTTTGTCTAATATTTATAATTTATCTTTACAAATATAATATCAACTTACTATCAAATAATTTTACTTATTATTCTCTTTTTTTTTGGATATGTCTATTACTGTTAAATTTAGTTTCATTAAATTTTTATAAATCCTTTGGAGAGTCATTTATTTTTGGAAGAATGCTCTTACTACCAATAATTATGTACTTGTGGTTATTAAAAACAAATAAATTGATTAAGAATGTAATCTTAATAGTATTGTTTGCTAATTTAATTGTTTTGTTTGACTCCATATATCAATTTTTAAATTATCATCCACTAAATGGTTTTGGAGATGATATCTTCAGTAGAAAAGCCGAAATATATGGGAGATTATCTGGTCCGTTTTTGGATATGGTCCCTGGTTCTTACATAGCGAAATTTTTTATATTTGGCTTTATAGGCATTACCATATTATTTGATAAAAAAATAATTTTTTTAGTTATATCAATTATCTATTTGTCATTGTGTGGGTATCTTACTTTTATATCTGGAGAAAGAATGGCTGCAGCAACATTTTTCTTGGCAATGATTTTAAGTATAACTTTATTAAAAAATTATAGAATAATATTTATTATTAGTTCTATAATTTGCTTAGCTATTTGTTATCTTACTATAAATTTACATGATCACTATAATAACTTTAAAGTTATTGATTCTAAGCCAGGTCATTTAGGCCTAACAATTGAGAAATTTGATCCGAATTGTAATCAACTATCTGAATGCAAAAAACTAATTAATGTACAACCAAATTTTTTAGAAGTATTAAAAAATTTTGATCAATCTGCCTACTACGAAACATATAGCTTATCCTTAGAGATGGTAAAATCTTATCCTCTTACTGGTATTGGAATGAATAATTTCAATTATGGTTGTAAATTTGTTGAAGAGTTTAAAAGAGAAAGATGCTGGAGTCATCCTCATAACTTTTATTTACAATGGTTAACTGAAAATGGATTGATTGGTTTTTTATGTTTAATAATTTATGTTGCTTTTATTTTTTATATAGTAATAAGTAGTAAAAATTTTGCTTATAAGAATTATTCATTCATTGCATTATCAGTTATATTTTGGCCTATTATGTCAACAGGAAGTTTATTGAAAAATTGGCATGGAATAGAAACTTTTTTTATAATCGGTCTAAGCTTATCACTACTTAATTTCAATAAAGAAAATAACTAATTATTTTTTTTTAGATAGAAGAACCTTAATTGTGTAGGCATCATAAAAGCAGGTATTTTTATAATACCAGGAAATGTTCCTAGACAGGGATCTAGCCAACCAGACATTTTTAAATCAATAACAGTTACTTTAGTTTTAATTCCTATTGAGTTTATACCTTCCTCTATTATTTTTTTACTATAGAAGAAAACCATATCAGTTTTGAAAATATTTAATATCTTAAAAGTAATTTTATAAATTAATCTTTGTAATAAGTAAAAAAAATCGTTTAAAGTTAGCTCAACTATTATAATTTCGCCTTTTGTATTAATTACCTTATTTGCCTCACTTAAAACCTTTTGAAGAGATCTTATTGTACTTTTGTAGTCTGGTCCATTTATGTGATGTATTGCAAAAATCATTAAAACTACATCAACGGAACCTTTTTTAATATTTGATAAGTCTCTTGCATCTTGGATTAATTTTGTAATTTTACTATTATTTAGATTTTTGAGCATATTTTCAGATATATCCAAGGCATATAACTTATTAGCTAAATTATAATTATAAAAAATATTTCCACCACTTCCAATATCTAAAATATTTTTATTTTTTATAATTGGGTTAATTTGATTAGATATTTCAGTATATATATTTTGATAACTTATACTATTTTTATATGTAAAGTATTCTTTGCTTATTTTGTTAAAATGATTGAACATGAAGAAATATCTAATAAACTAATACATTAATTACTAAAAAATTTATAATTAAAAAATTAATTTATATTTTGTTTTTTGGAAAATTTTTTTTAATTTATTTGCAATATATATACCTAATATAAAAAAGATAATCACTGATAATACTTTTCCTTGTCCTTTTCCAAAAAAAGATCCGATATAAATAAATAGAAAAATTAAGCTTGAGGTCATTAACTTAAAGTGAATTCCTAAAACAGATCCTAATATAAAAAATAAAAAAATAAATAATTTATTACCTAATCCCATACCAAAATATGATCCTACAAATGCCATATAAGCTGAGGAATAGGCAATTGATAAATTTGTTGAAGCAGAATTATCAAAAAATCTTACTTTAAAAAGATAATAAAAAGATTTTAAACCATCAGTCCATGTAATTTTTTTTCCTTGGACTTTTGATCTAAAAAAATATGAAACACCATATTCATAAATAAAAAAGTTATTTCTTACTATTTGTGAAGCTAGATCAATCTCAATACCGAAATCATTTATAGTAAGTTGAATTTTTTCTATTACACTTCTGTGTAAAATTTTTAATCCACAATGAACATCACTTAATGATTGTGAAAAAAATACATTGAATATTAAGGAATTTATTTTTCCTAAAAGGTTATTAAATAAATAATTATTTTTCCTTAATTTTCCTGATAAATATCTACTACCAAAAATACATTTTATTTCTTTTTTAGCAGAAATCATTTCAAACATTTCTTTAGCATCTTTGCAGTCTAATTCTAAATCTGCATCTTGAAGCAAGACATATTCTCCATTTGAATTTTTTATACCTATCTGAATTGCTTTTCCTTTACCTGAATTATTATCAAGTCTTAAAATTTTAATTGAAAATTTGTAGCTATTTTTTTTTTTTAATTGTGTTAACAATTTGGAGGAACCATCATCTGAACCATCATCAACAAAAATAATTTCAGTATATTTATTATTAAAAAAAAATATTAATTGATTGAAGAGTTCGTCAAGAAAGTTAACTTCGTTATAAACAGGTATTACTATGGATAAAGTTGTGCTATTCTCTTGGTGCATGTTTATTCAGTATTCTCTGTAATGTACGTCTATGCATTCTTAATCTTCTAGCCGTTTCAGACACATTTCTATTACACTGTATAAACACTCTTTGAATATGTTCCCATCTAATTCTATCTGCAGTCATTGGATTTTCTGGTGGGGGAGGTAGTATTTCTTTAGAATTAGTAAGAGCATCATAAATTTGATCAATTTCTGCTGGTTTTGGGAGATAGTCGATTGCTCCTGATTTAATTGCAGCTACTGCAGTTGCGATATTTCCATAACCAGTTAAAAGAAGTGATTTGGTTTGAGGACTAATCTTTTGCAATTCTTTGACTAATTCTAATCCAGACCCATCTTCTAATCTCATATCAACAACTGCATAATCAAAGTTGTTATCATTAACCTTTGATATTGAGTCTTTAAAACCTGGAGAAGATATTACTTCAAATCCTTTTTTTTCCATAGATCTTGTAAGTCTTTCTCTAAAAGGAAGATCATCATCTACGATCAGTAATTTCATATTCATATATTTAAGATAGAGTTATCAAAATTAATTTCAACAACAGCATTGTCTTCTTTAGAATTATAAAAATCAAGGTTACCTCCCATATTTTCAATTAGGTTTTTTGCTATAAATATACCTAATCCCATTCCCTGATTATTTTTCGAAACATATGGCTCTCCTAATTTATCAATTATATCTTTAGAAAAGCCATTTCCATCATCTGATATAGTTATTTTAACTATTGTTTTTTCATAGTTTAATTCAACTTTAGTTGTATTGATAGAGTAGAATATTGCATTTTGGATTATGTTACCTAAAGCATACATTATTTCGTCTCTATAAAGAATTTCAGGCTCAGACTCTGAAGGATTAATTTTTAAAGTTAGATTTTTATTTTTATTAAATTTATCAAAGTTTATTTTAATTAAATCAGATATTTTTACTTTTTCTAAAAAATTGTCTTTTAATTTAAGAGGGTTTTTAGAAAAACTTTGTAATATTTCTTTACATCTTTCTGCTTGTGATTTTAGCAATACAATATCTTTAGCTATATTTTTATCTTCAATTAATTTTTTTTCTTTTAATAAATCATTTAAAATTAAAAATATTGTATTAAGTGGAGTACCCAATTCATGAGCTGCAGCAGCACTAAGAGAACCTACTTCAGTCATTTTCTTTTGATTTAGAATTTGTAGTTTTGAAACTGAAAGTGCATTTGAAATTTTTCTCGACGAACTTGCAAATAAATAGGCATAGATAGCAATAAAAATTACTGTAATAATTAATGAGGCAACTAAACCAAAACTATAAAGATTTGGTAAAAAAAATTTAGGGCCTAGATCAAGAGGGGTATAAATAAAATTTAATGTTATTATAATAATTATTGAGATAGTTGAAAGAATAACTGTCATTAATGCAGGCAGATATGATGCAGATGTAATTACTGGTGCTAAAATTAATATTGAAAAAGGATTAATTATTCCTCCTGTCAAAAATAATAAAAAACCTAATTGCAAGGTATCAAAAAGTAAATATGAAAAAGTTTTTGTGTTGCTAATAGATTTATTTTTTCTTTCTTCGTAATAAGAATAAAAATTTACTGCTACTGATAATAAGATTATTGTAAGAGCTTCAAAAAAGGGAATTTGAATTTTTATAACAAAGGATACAAAAAAAATTGCTAAAAACTGGCCAAAAATTGCTATCCATCTTATTTTGATTAAATTTCCGAGTAAAATTGTATTCATTAAAGTCTAAATATCTAGATTAGCTACTTTTAATGAATTTTCAGCTATAAATTTTTTCCTTGCATCTGTTTCTCCTCCCATGAGATCTTCAAATGCTTTATTTGCAGCATCAATCTCATTAATTTTTACAGATAATAATACTCTTTCATTTTGATCTAAAGTTGTTTCCCATAATTGATCAGGATTCATTTCACCTAGGCCTTTATATCTATTTATTTGAAGACCAGATTTGCCAATATCTAATATTTTATCAATTAAATTTAATGGTCCATAAATTTTAAACTCTTCACCTTTGTAATTTAGTAATCCACAACCACTTTCTTTCACACGGTAAAAATTTTCCATTAGGTCGTCTTTAAGATTATTTAAAGCCTTAGCTTCAGGTGTAATTACAAAATTTTCATCTATAATATATTTTTCTGTAAAGCCTCTAATTGTTCTTTCAAATTGAATGTGGTCATTTTTATGTGATACTTTCCAATTTTTTTGAGAAATATTAGCAATTAAGTTTAATCTTTGCTGAAGATATTTGGCTATTTCCTGACCAATTGAGTTATCTTTTAAATTCCTGAAGTCTAATCCTCTTACAATTGCAGTATGCTCAATTATATCAGCATTGTCTACCCTTCTTAATAATGGCAAAACTAAATTTTTAGTTTTTTTAGATAGGTATATTATTTCTTTTAATTGTTCTCCAGCAAATTGAGATTGTTGAGTATTTTCATATGTAGTGTTCTTTAATCCTTCTTCAATTAAGTAATCTTCTAAATCAGTGTCATCTTTTTTGTAAACTGTAGAATTCCCTTTTTTTAATCTATATAAAGGAGGCTGTGCGATATATAACCGTCCAGAGTCAATAATAGGTTTCATATGTCTATAAAAAAAAGTTAGCAAAAGAGTTCTAATATGGCTTCCATCAACATCTGCATCAGTCATTATAATTATTTTATGATATCTCATTTTCGTTATATCAAACTTACCCTCTAATTTATTTTGATCTGAATCATCAGTAGGATTTCCCACACCTGCCCCTATTGCTGTAATTAATGCACCAATTTCATTACTTGTTAAAACTTGTTTATCATTAGCTCTTTCAACATTTAAAATTTTTCCCCTCAATGGAAGAATTGCTTGGTTCTTTCTGTCTCTACCTTGTTTAGCTGATCCACCTGCTGAGTCACCTTCAACTATAAACAATTCTGATAATTCTGGGTTTTTTTCCTGACAATCTGCTAGTTTACCTGGAAGAGAAGTATTTTCTAAACCAGTCTTTCTTCTTGTTAATTCTCTTGCTTTTCTTGCAGCTTCTCTAGCGTTTGATGCTTCAATTATTTTATCAATTACTTTTTTAATTTCTGATGGATTTTCTTCAATCCATTGCTCTAATTTATTTAAACTAGTAGACTCTATGACTGGCCTTACTTCAGAGGATACTAATTTATCTTTAGTTTGACTAGAAAATTTTGGATCAGGTAACTTTACAGATATGATACAAGTCAATCCTTCTCTTGCATCCTCACCAGTAATATTGTTAGAACTTTTTGTACTTTTATTTATATAGTTAACAATTGATCTAGTAAGTGCGCCTCTAAAACCTGCAAGATGAGTTCCACCATCTCTTTGAATAATATTGTTTGTAAAGCAAATGGTATTTTCATGATAACTATCAGTCCATTGCAATGAACATTCAATAGAAATATTATTTTTTTCACCATGGAAAAATATTGGGTTAGGATTGATGAGATTTTTTCCCTCATTTAAATACTTTACATATTCCTTAATTCCTCCATCATATTTAAAATTTATATTCTTTTCTTTAGCTTGTCTCCTATCTGTTAAAAAAATACTTATCCCTGTATTTAGAAATGCTAATTCTCTAAGTCTTTTCTCTATTACGTTAAAATTAAAATTAATATCTTTGAAAATTTTGTTAGTAGGTAAAAATGTAATTTTAGTTCCGGTAAAAAAATTGTTATTAATTTTTTCTGAATTACCGATTACATTTAATTCATTACTTACAATTCCATTTTCAAACTCAATGTTGTATATTTTTCCATCTCTATTAATTTCTAAAACTAAATTTTCAGATAATGCATTAACTACCGAAACTCCGACCCCATGCAAACCCCCAGATACTTTATAACTATTTTGATCAAATTTACCGCCAGCATGTAATTCAGTCATTATTAGTTGGGCTGCGGGTATTTTTTCAGTTTTGTGAAGATCAACCGGTATTCCCCTGCCATTATCAGTAATTGTTGCTGTGCCATCAGCATTTAAAATTACTTCAATTTTATCGCAAAAGCCTGCTAGTGCCTCATCTATTGAATTATCAAGAACCTCATATATCATTTGATGTAAGCCAGATCCGTCGTCAGTATCACCAATGTACATACCAGGTCTTTTTCTTACAGCTTCAAGACCTTTTAGTACTTTAATTGAGTCAGAAGAATATTCAGAATTCATAAATCAGTTATATTATAAAATTGTCCCTTTGTTGACACAAAAGAAAATAAATTTCTATCAGTTCCAGTTAAAAAAAATTGAATTTTAAATTTATTAATCATATCTAATAATATTTGACGATTATAGGAATCTAGATGTGACCCAATTTCATCTAGTAATAAGACTGGGTTTATATTTTTATCATTTACTAAATAATTACATTGAGATAGCAAAATCATAAGAACAACTGTTTTCTGTTGCCCTGTTGATAACAAAGAAGCCTCAAAATCTTCATCAATTATTCCTATTAGATCAGATTTGTGTGGGCCTATTTTAGTTCCTCCAAACTTCTTGTCAAATGTACGCAAATCTCTTAATTTTAATAAATATTCTTCAAGACTGATTCGATTATGAAAATAGTCATCTTTTATTTTTAACTCAACATTAAATTGAAACTTGTGATCATATTTTAGAAGTTGAAAATTACTATTAATGGATCTTACTTGTAAGTCTCTCTCATTATATATTTCTAATCCTAAAATACATATTTCTTTTTCAATTTGGGTTAACCAATCGTTATCAGCTAAATTTGTTTGAAGTATTTTAATTCTTTCAAGTATTAGTTTTTTATATTTATTAATAAGTCTATTGTAATCATTTCTACGAGCAAAAACTAATCTATCTAAGAAATTTCTTCTATAAGAAGGTGATGTTTGGAATAATCTTTCCATTTCAGGTAAAAAAATAATATATGATATTGATTTGTTTAAAAAATCTAGAGACTCTTTGGATAAATCATCATTAATCTTAATTATTTTTTTAAATTTATCATTCTTATTTTCTGTAAATATTTCTATATTAAAATGATTATTTTTAATTTCTAGATTATTTTTTATTAAAAAATTTTTTTCGTTTTTTTTTATTAAGTCATTAATGCTTGCATTTCTTATCCCTCTACCTTTAGCAATCAAAGATATAGCTTCTAAAATATTAGTTTTACCAGTACCGTTTTGACCAAAAAAAATATTTAACTTTTCATCAAAAGAAATGTCTAAACTTTTAAAATTTCTAAAATTAATTGAATTAATGCTTTTTAGTATTGCCAAATTTTAAACTCTCATTGGCATCAAAACATAAACTAAATTGCTATTTGAGTTTTCAGTTGCAATTATTGGAGATGTATTATCTTTCAATTTAATTGAAATTTCCTCATCTTCTAAATTGTTAACAATATCCATAATATATTTTGAATTGAAACCAATTTCAATATCATCACCATTATAGTTGATTTTTAAATCTTCAGAAGCGGTACTGCTTTCATTATTAATTGTATTTAAATTAAGTACATTTTGTAATAACTTAAATTTAATTACAGGTGATTTTTCATTAGCAATTGTGCTCACCCTATCTACTGCTGACAGTAATATTTCTCTATTAACTTTTAAAATATTTGAATTATCCTTTGGAATAACTCTTTTATAATCTGGGAAACTTCCATCAATTAATTTTGAAATAAATACTATATTGCCTATTGTGAATATAATTTTGTTTGTACTTATTGAAATCAAAACACTTTGATCTCTTTCTGATAGTAATTTTGATAACTCATAGATAGTTTTTTTTGGAATAATCACTCCAGATACCTCGTCTATATTATCTTCTATGTTATGACTAAATTTTGCTAAACGATGCCCGTCAGTTCCTACAAGAGTAACAATATTTTTATTTTGTTCCTTATTTATATTAAAATATAAACCATTTAAGAAATATCTTGTCTCTTCGTTTGATATGGCAAACTTAGTTTTATCAATTAATTTGAAAATTATCTGTGAATTAATTTTAATATTAACGCCAGAATTATTTTGATCAATTATTGGGAAATCTTCTTTAGGCAGACATGCTAATGAAAACCTTGATACATTGGATCGTAAGGTTAATAATTTGCCATCATTTGAAATAATTTCTATTTCACTATTATCATCGATTTTTCTTACTATATCGTATAAAATTTGAGAATTTATCGTTGTTGCACCATCTTCAAACACATTACAATCAATTTTTTCAATAATAGAGAGATCCATGTCTGTTGATGACAATGTTAATGTATTATCTTTGGCCTCAATTAATATATTAGATAGTATTGGTAATGAATTTTTTTTATCAACTATCCCCTGTAGATGAGATAAAGTATTAAAAAAATTTGAACGGAGAATTTTAAATTTCATGACTAAGCATATGATAAAAAAAATTAAGAATCTATAAGTCTTTTTAGCAATTCTAAGTCTTCATTAAAATTAACATCTGATAGCTTAAGTTCTTCAATTTTCTTAACAGCATGCATTACAGTCGTATGATCTCTTCCACCAAATTTCCTGCCAATCTCAGGCAAAGATCTAGATGTTATGGATTTTGCTAAGTACATTGCAATCTGTCTGGGTCTTGCAATAGATCTGGATCTTCTTGGTGAATGCATATCTGTAATCCTAATATTGAAATGCTCTGCTACTTTCTTTTGAATTTCTTCAATTGTTATTTTTTTATTAGAAGATTTTAATAAATCTTGAAGTACTAATTGAGCTGTTTCAACGGTAATAGCTGTTCCTACTAATGTTGCATGAGCAACTAGTCTATTTAGAGCGCCTTCCATTTCTCTAACATTGGAAATTATTCTATGTGACAAGAATTCTAAAACTTTTGGAGGGATCTCTACCCCTCTTTTGTGTGCTTTTTCTATTAGTATACCAAGTCTAAGTTCGTATGTTGTTGGGTGAATGTCGGCTACAAGACCACAACCCAATCTAGATTTTAATCTTTCTTGAACTCCATCAAGGTCGGTAGGCGTTTTATCTGCTGATATCACTATTTGTTTATTTTGCTCAATTAAAGCATTGAAAGTATGAAAGAATTCTTCTTGGGTATTATCTTTTCCACTTATAAATTGGACATCATCAATCATAAGTACATCTATGGATCTAAACTGTTCCTTAAATGCAGATGTATCTTTATATCTGAGCGCTCTAACAAATTGATACATAAATTTTTCTGCTGATAGATAAATAACTTTTCTCTCTGGTTGTTGTTCTTTTATCTTCCAACCTATAGCATGCATCAAATGAGTTTTTCCTAAACCAACACCACCGCATAGAAATAATGGATTGAACGTAATTTTGTTTGCTTCAGATACTCTTTGAGAAGCTGCAAAAGCTAATTCATTAGGTTTTCCAACAACAAAATTTTCAAAAGTAAATCGGGGATCTAACGGAGCTCCAAATTCGTTAGGATATGTTGATGATTGATTAGATCTTAAATCCATTGAGGATTTCCAATGATTATCATTGCTTTTTATAGTCCTTGTTGTGCCTGGAACTATTCTTCCTCCAGAGGGTTTAACAACAAATTTTATAGTATCGACTTTTTCAAGATGATTTATTGCTTCTCTTTTTATCTTGTCAGAATAGTTATTAACTATCCAATCTCTTAAAAACTTTGTTGGTACAGAAAATGTTATGGTAGTTTCTTCAACAGAAACATAGTTTAAATGTTTTAGCCAATTGTTGAAGGCAGAATCACCAACATTTTTTTTAAGATTTTTTTTAAAAGATAACCATTTACTGTCGTCAAATATAGTAGATGAATTATCCATTTTCCCCCAACAAGATGATTTTATAGCTTAAAAAAATTTTACGCAAAAAATCTAAAGTCGTAAAATTTTATCACCAAATTAATTTACCTAATCAACACCCTTTAAGTATTTTTAGCAAGAAGAAAAGTGAAAAAAATAAAAAAAAATTATTTTTTTGAAATTTGTTTTGATAAAGAGGATAACTTTCTGGATATGTATTCTTTTTTAAAAATACCTTTTTTTGACGCTCTGGCCATTATTGAGTTGACATTGCTGAAAGATTTTTGGATTTCTTCCTCATTTTTTCCCTCTACTGATGATTTAAATTTATTTAGAGCGTTTCTAAATTTAGATAGATATTGAGAATTAATAGTATTTCTAGTTTTGTTCTGTCTAGATCTTTTTTTTGCAGAAGCATGATTAGCCATATGCGTGCTATAAATTCAAAATAAATTAAGTCAATTAATATTTAATATAGAATTACTTGTTATTTTGAAGTTTTGGACAATAAAAAGTAGATCTTCCGTATTGAACGATCTTTTTAACCTTATCTCCACCTATTTTTTTTCCTTCTTTATTATAAACCTTAAAATTTGACTGAAAGTTTCCTAATGTACCGTCAGTAGACCTATAATCTCTTATACTGGAACCCCCATGTTTAATTGCTTTCTTTAAAATCTTTCTTATAGACTTAATTAGTTTCATAATGAGACTAATTTCTAAATCCTTACCTAAAGTAAGTGGTGAAATTTTAGAATCAAATAGAATTTCCGATGCATAGATATTACCTATACCAGCAATTAATTTTTGATTTAGTAAAATCTGCTTTATTGGGACCTCAGATTTTGAAATTTTTTCAAATATCATTTGTGCTGTAAGATTTGGACTCAGTGCATCTACACCCAAACTAAATATATACTTTTGTTTTTGTAGATCTTTTGTTTTTATTATATCTATAAATCCAAATTTCCTTTGATCATGATAAACAAGTATCATTCCACTTAAAAAGTACATAACAAAATGATCATGTTTTATTCGTTTGTAGCTTTTATTAACAGTTTTTAATCTTCCGGACATTCCTAGATGTATTACTAGAGAATATTCTGTATCTAAATCTATGATTATGAACTTTGCTATACGTCTAAGGTTGGATATCTTGGAGTAACGTAGTATATTAATTATATTATTTGGAATTTTAAAACGAAGTTTTGAAGTATGAATTTTAACATTAGATATTTTTTGACTCAATATTACACTAAGTCCTTTAACTGTAGTTTCAACTTCAGGTAATTCTGGCATAATGAAAAAAGATTATAATTTTGGTTATACAAAAGTAAATTCAAAACAAAAGACTAAACTTGTTCAGAATGTATTTTCAAGCGTAGCTCCAAGCTACGATATTATGAATGATTTAATGAGTTTAGGTATGCATCGTTTATGGAAAAAAAGATTTGTAGAAACTGTTAATCTAAAAGAAAATGAAATTATCTTGGATGTTGGTTCTGGTTCTGGTGATATTGCCAGCGAAATTTTAAAAGAAAATTTATCAACCAGTCTTTATCTTTTAGATCTAAATGAAGAAATGTTATTAGAAGGAAGAAAAAGATTAAGAAAAGAAAAAAATATAAAATATTTTATTGGTAATGCTGAAAAGTTAAATTTTGAAAATAATTTTTTTGATAAATATACTATTTCTTTCTGCTTAAGAAATGTGACAGAGTATTTATTGTCTATAAAAGAGGCTTACAGAGTTCTTAAACCTGGTGGTAAATATTGTTGCCTAGAATTTAGTACACCTAAATCATCTTTGGTATCAAGTTCATATAAAATTTACAAATCAAAGATTTTACCTCTGTTAGGAGAAATAGTTGCTAGAGATATGAATGCTTATAAATATTTGAGTGAAAGTATTGATTTGTTTCCATCACAAGAAGAACTTAGCAAAAATCTACGTGAATGTGGATTTACTAAAGTCGAAACTATTAATCTATTTAATGGAATTATAGCAATACATACTGGCTATAAACTGTAATGAATAAAATTTTATTAATAATTACTGGCTCTATTGCTGCATCTCGATGTAAAGAAATTATTGCTTTGCTGAATATCAATGAAGTTAAAATTAGTTGCATTCTAACTAAAGAGGCAAAGAAATATTTAAAAATATCAGATATAAAAAAATTACTTAAAAATAGAATATTTACTGATGAAGATGAGAAAAAAAATAAGATGCTTCATATTAATTTATCAAGAGATAATGATTTAATAGTTGTATGTCCATCAACAGCTAATTCTATTGCAAAATTTGCTAATGGATATGGAGATAATTTAGCTTCTAATACGTTGCTTGCTTCAAATAAAAAAATTTTGTTTGTCCCTGCAATGAATAGTTTTATGTGGTATAATAAAATTAATCAGAAAAATGTGAGATTATTAAAAGATAGCGGTCATGATTTTATTGGCCCTACAGTTGGAAATCTAAAGTGTGGAGAATTTGGTTTAGGTAGAATTGATAACTCAAAAAATATAGTAAATAGAATTTTAAACAGACTAGAAAATGTTAATTTGTTAAAAAATAAAAAATGCCTAGTAACTGCAGGACCAACAATTGAAATGATTGATCCAGTTAGGTTTATTTCAAATCAATCTTCTGGAAAACAAGGCTATGAAATTGCTTCACAATTAGTTTTATATGGAGCGGATGTAACCTTGATATCTGGACCAACAAATTTAGATCCTCCACCAAATTTAAAATTTATTCAAATAAAATCAGCAAACGAAATGTATCAAAAAATTAGAAAAATTTCTAAAATTGATATAGGAATTTTTACTGCTGCAGTATCTGATTTCAAAAATAAAAAAATAAATAAATCCAAGATTAAAAAAAATGAAAAATTGAATATTAGTCTTTATAAGAATATTGATATTTTAGAAAAAATTGGAAAAAGCAAAACTCAAAGACCTAAATTTTTAGTAGGTTTTGCTGCAGAAACAGGAAGCATTGATAATGCCAAAAAAAAATTAGTTGATAAAAAATGTGATATGATGGTTTACAATAAAATCGATAGTAAAAATAAAGTTTTTGGTTCAGATTATAATCGGATATCAATAATTACAAAAAAACAGATAAAAAAATTTAAGAAAATGACAAAGGTAAATTGTGCAAAGCAAATTATAAAACAAATTTATAAGTCTATATAAAATTATGAATAATTACTCTGAAGAAGAATATAAAATTTTCAGTAGATTATTTATTTTAAAAGAATTTTCTGAAGAAAACCTAAAAAAATTATCAAATATAAAAATTGGTATTGTGGGTATGGGAGGTATAGGATGTCCTTTAAGTCAATATTTAGTCAACTCCGGAATAAAAGAATTGTTAATAGTAGATGGAGACATTGTTGAAAAAAGTAATCTTAATAGACAAATTTTATTTAATTTAAATGATATTGGAAGAAAAAAGGTTGATGTAGCTAAAAATAAATTACAATTAATCAATAGTGAATGTAAAATTCATAATATTAATGAAAATATTAATTCTTTAAATTTAAATTCTTTAAAAGAATGTTCTATAATTGTCGATGCAACTGATGATTGGGTAAGTTCTAAATTATTAAATGAATATTGTCTTAAAAACTCAATCAATTTTTTATACTCCTCTGCATTAAGACACGATTTACAAATAATTCTTTTCAATAATTCAAATAAAAATAATCATCTATGTTTAAATTGTATCTTTCCTAACAAAGATGATGTTGATCTTCCCAGATGTGATTTAGTAGGTATTTCAGGTATTTCGGCAGGGTTAGCAGGTTTGATTGCTGCTCAAAAAATAATTAATTTCTATTTAAATTTAAAGGATGAAACTAATATAATGACAATTTCTGATGGAAAAAAATTAAGCATTGATAATATTATTATTAAAAGTAAACATGATTGTTATTTAAAATCAGTTTAAGTTAATTGATAAATACATAAAAAAAGTTTAATTTAAATTATGAAACAAAATTCATTTACCTACGATCAATTAATTGATTGTGCAAAAGGTGTTCTTTTTGGAAAAGGTAATGCTCAACTTCCAATGCCTCCAATGTTAATGTTTGATAGAATTACTTCAATAAATGAGACTGGCGGAGAATTTTCTAAAGGTGAGGTTATTGCAGAATTAGATATTAAAGAAGACTTATGGTTTTTTGAATGTCATTTTAAAGATGATCCGGTAATGCCAGGTTGTTTAGGTTTAGATGCTATGTGGCAATTACTTGGTTTTTATTTAGGATGGCTTGGCCAACCAGGAAAGGGTAGAGCTTTAGGAGTTGGTGAAGTTAAATTTACTGGTCAAGTATTACAAAAAGTAAAAAAAGTAACTTACCATATATCTCTTAAAAGACTTATACTAAGAAAATTGATTTTAGGAGTTGGAGATGGTATTTTAAAAGCTGACGGTGAAACAATTTATGAAGCTAAAGATATGAAAGTCGGTTTATTTTCACCTGAGAAATAAGTAATGAATAGAGTAGTAGTAACAGGTTTAGGTATAGTATCATGTATTGGTAATAATCAATCAGATGTTATAGACAGTCTTAAAAATTTGAAATCTGGGATAACAAGTGCTGAAGAGTATGAGGAGTTTTCTTTTAGAAGTCTTGTTCACGGTAAACCAAATATAGATATAAGTAATGAAATTGATAGAAGATTGCTAAGGTTTATGGGTGATGGAGCTGCCTACAACTATATTGCGATGAAAGATGCTATAGATGACTCAGGACTAGAGGATAGTGATATTTCAAATGAAATGACTGGTATAATTGTTGGTTCAGGCGGTCCATCTACACAAAATTTATTTAAATCTTCTGAAGTTGGAAAGAATTCGGGTTCAAAAAAAATTGGGCCATTTATGGTACCTAGAGCAATGTCTAGTACAAATTCTGCAACTCTTGCGACTCCTTTTAAAATTAAAGGAGTTAACTATTCAATTACTTCAGCATGTTCAACAAGTTCACATTGTATTGGTAATGCATATGAGCTCATTCAGATGGGGAAACAAAAAATTGTTTTTGCTGGAGGAGGTGAAGAGCTCCATTGGACTTTATCAATTTTATTTGATGCAATGGGTGCTTTGTCATCAAAATATAATTCTACTCCAAACAAATCTTCAAGGGCATATGATGCAGATAGAGATGGATTTGTAATAGCTGGAGGGGGTGGAACTTTAGTACTTGAAGAATTAGAGCATGCAAAAGCTAGAGGTGCTAAAATATATGGTGAAATAACAGGATATGGAGCAACCTCAGATGGATACGATATGGTACAGCCTTCTGGAGAGGGAGCAGAAAGATGCATGAAGCAAGCATTAAAAAATATTGATGGTAAAATTGATTATATAAATACACATGGAACAAGCACTCCAATAGGAGATGTAAAAGAATTGGAAGCAATCAAAAATGTTTTTGCTTCCAATATTCCTAAAATGAGCTCAACAAAATCTTTGACTGGTCATTCTTTAGGGGCAACTGGTGTGCATGAAGCAATTTATAGTTTATTGATGATGAAAAATAATTTTATTAGTGGTTCTGCTAATATTGAAAATCTTGATGATAGTGCCAAAGATTGTAATATTCTTTTAAAAACGGAAAATGATGTTGAAATAGAGCATGTGATGTCGAATAGTTTTGGTTTTGGCGGTACAAATGCAACATTAGTATTTTCAAAATATCATGCTTAAAAATAAAAAAGGTTTAGTATTTGGTATTGCAAATAATCATTCAATTGCATGGGGAATAGCAAAACAACTAGCTGAAAATGGTGCTGAAATAGCCATTGGTTATCAAAATGAAATATTATTGAAGAGAGTGAAACCACTTTCTGAAAAAATTAATTCAAAAATATTAATAGAGTGTGATTTTAATAATAATGACTCAATAAACAAATCGGTAGAAATTATAAAAAAAGAATGGGGCACAATTGATTTTATAATTCATGCTGTTGCATTTGCAGATAAGTCAGAGCTAAATGGAAGATATGTTGATAGTACGAAGGATAATTTTATTAATTGTTTGGAAATATCATGTTTTTCTTTAACTAGTCTTGCAAGAAATTTTGAACCTATAATGAACGATGGAGGAAGTATTCTCACCCTTACTTTTTATGGGTCAAATAAAGTAATACCAAATTATAATTTAATGGGAATTGCAAAAGCCGCTTTAGAAACAAGTGTAAAATACTTGAGTGTGGATTTAGGTACTAAAAATATTCGTGTTAATGCAATCTCAGCAGGACCTATGAGAACAATTGCTGGTGCGGCAATAAATAATGCTAGGGAGGTGTTTAAATTCACAGAAGAACATTCAGCACTGAAACGAAATGCAAAATTAGATGAAATTGGTAAATCTGCTTTATACTTTATTAGTGATTTATCTTCTGCAGTTACTGGTGAAGTACATTATGTTGACTGTGGTTACAATATTATTGGAATGCCCAATAAGTTCTAAAATTTTCCCAATAAATCTAAAGGATTATCAACAAAAATACTATCAACACCTATGGAGAAAATATCATTAGCACTAGATAAATTTATATTTTTATCTGAATAAACAGTTATAGCCATATTGGATTCTTTAATTTTTTTTATAATGTCAGCTGTAACAAGATCTATATTTAATCCACAAATTTTTAAATCATGTTTAATTGAAATGCTAATCAAATCATCAATATTATATTCTTTAAAATCATGTAATAAAAAACTACGTATAGATTGGGGGTAAAGTTTTGAAATTTCTAAAATAGAAATCATATCAAATGAGGAAAAAAAAATATTTATTTGATTAATGTTTTTTATAATCTTATATATTTGATAAACATTTTCTTTTTCAAAATTTTTATTGGGTTTTAATTCGATATTTAAATTACCATTATTATTAGCACACAAACTTAGAATATCTTCTAATTTTGGAACGAAAATATTTGTATTTTTTTTGTAAAAAAATTTTCCAGCATCAAGTTTTTTTATGTTCTCATAATCATAATCAATTGCAAGTCCACTTCCATTAGTAGTTCTATCAAGTGTGTCATCATGTAATAAAATTGGAACTCTGTCTTTAGAAATCTTGACATCTATTTCTACAAAACTTAAACCTAAATCAAATGCCTTTAAGATAGATTCTAAAGTGTTTTCTGGACACAGATCTTTTAAACCTCTGTGCCCAATTAATTTTGGTAATTTAAGTTTTTTATTCTGCTTCAACTGCTTTCATAGAAAGTTTTATTTTTCCTCTTGAGTCGATATCCAATACTTTTACTTTAACGATATCTCCTTCACTAATAACATCTTCAACTTTCTCTACTCTTTCATTTTTTAATTGACTAATATGAACAAGACCATCTGTAGATCCCATGAAATTAACAAAAGCACCAAAGTCCATTATCTTTATAACTTTACCAACATAAATTTTACCAATCTCTGGCTCTTCGACAATACCTTTGATCCATTCTAATGCATCATTTCCAGATTTTTGATCTACAGCTGCAATACTCACTAAACCCTCGTCATTAATTTCAATTTTAGCTCCAGTCGTTTCAGATATTTCTCTAATAACTGCTCCTCCTTTACCAATAACTTCTCTAATTTTATCTTTGTTTATTTGTAGATTAGTTATTGTAGGAGCGTACTGAGAAATCGATTGATTAGGTTTATCAATTGCTTTAGCCATTTCACCAAGTATATGGAAGCGTCCATCTTTAGCTTGCGCTAATGCTTCATCCATAATTTCAGCTGTGATACTAGTTATTTTAATATCCATTTGTAATGAAGTTATTCCTTCAGAAGTTCCTGCAACTTTAAAATCCATATCACCAAGATGATCTTCATCACCAAGTATGTCTGATAATATCACATATTTATCATTCTCTTTAATTAAGCCCATCGCAATACCTGCTACTGGTCTTTCTAAAGGCACTCCTGCATCCATTAAAGACATTGAGGTGCCACAAACAGTTGCCATAGAACTAGATCCATTAGATTCTGTAATTTCGGATACAACTCTATAAGTGTAAGGAAACTTTTCTTTTGAAGGTAACATTGGGTGAATAGCTCTCCATGCTAATTTTCCATGTCCTATTTCTCTTCTACTGGTAGAACCTATTCTTCCAACTTCTCCAACGGAGTAAGGTGGAAAATTGTAATGAAGCATAAAATTCTCTGTATATTCACCATCAATTGCATCTATTCTTTGCTCATCTTGTCCAGTTCCCAAAGTTGAAACTACAAGAGCTTGTGTTTCTCCTCTTGTAAATAATGCAGACCCGTGAGTTCTTTCTAAAACTCCAGTTTCACACACAATTGGACGGACTGTTTTTGTATCTCTTCCATCAATTCTATTACCAGTATTAATTAATTCTCCTCTAACTATATCTTTTTCTACATTTTTTATAGCATCTGAAACCAGTACTGGTGAGAGTGTTTCACTTACAAATTTTTCAGAAATTTCGTTTCGTAACGAAGATAATTTTTCTGATCTTTTTTGTTTTTCAGTTATTTTATAAGCATCTATAAAATCTTTACCAAAGTCTTCGTTGATCTTAGATGGTAGATTTTTAATTTCTTCATCTTTTTCTTTAAGTTCCCAAGGTTCTTTTGCCGCTTTTTTAGCTAAGGAAATTATTGCTTCAATCACTGTTTTATAATTTTCTTGACCAAGAACTACTGCATCTAGCATTTGTTTTTCTGAAAGCTCGTGAGCTTCAGACTCGATCATTAGTACACCTTCCTTAGTCCCTGCCAATACTAATTCTAGTTTAGAATTTGATAATTGACTCTTACTCGGGTTAACAACAAACTCATCGTCTATAAAACCAATCTTAATTGCTCCGAGTGGGCCTAAAAATGGCAAACCAGATAAAGTTAATGCAGCACTTGCTGCTACCATTGCTACAACATCTGAGTCATTTTCTTGATCATGTGATAAAACAGTACAAGTAACTTGGGTCTCATTTTTAAAATCTTTATGAAATAAAGGTCTAACTGGTCTATCAATTAATCGAGAAACTAATGTTTCTTTTTCAGTTGGTCTAGCCTCTCTTTTAAAAAAACCACCAGGTATTTTTCCTACAGAATAATATTTTTCTTGATAATTTACTGTTAAGGGGAAAAAATCCATATCAGGATTTGCTTCTTTTGCAGCAACTACATTACACATAACTGTCGTACCACCATAAGTGGCTATAACTGTTGAGTCAGCTTGTCTTGCTATTTTTCCAGTTTCTAATTTAAGTGTTCTTCCAGCCCATTCAATTTCTACAATTTTCACATCAAACATAATTTTTATTTATCCTCTTTTTTTAACCTCTAATATTTAACTTTTTTATTAAATCTGAATATTCAGATTTATTTTTTTTAGATAAGTAGTTTAATAATTTTTTTCTTTTATTGACTAATGATACTAGTCCTCTTTTTGAATGATTATCTTTATTGTGAGTCTTAAAATGTTCAGTTAAATTTTTTATTCTTTCTGTTAAAACAGCTATCTGAACACCTGCTGATCCAGTATCTTTTTCATTTTTAGAATATTCATCAATAAGACTTTTTTTATTTTCTTTTGTTATCGACATCGATACTCCTATATTAATATTTTATTTGGTTTAAACAAATTACCATCTAATTTGCCTATCGAGACAATGTCTCCTTTCTTAAATAAAAAAATATTTTTTTTATCTAAGTTTATTGACGAAGGATTTATAATTTTTCTTTCATCAATTTTAATAGATCTTCCAAAAGATAAATTTTCAATATCTAATTTTTCTTCAATTTCATAAGCCAAGATGTCGTCCAGCATAGAAATTGTAGTGGAGATACAATTAATTTCTTCGTGCGTTTGTCCTATTTTTACAAGATCGTCCAGTAAAATCGAATTTTTTTCACTGAATTTACCTACTTTTGACCTTTTCAATGAAGAAATGTGTCCATATGTTTTAAGATCTATAGCTAAATCACGAGCTAGACTTCTAACATAAAAGCCCTGCCCGCATAAAATTTTAAATGACGTTTTGTTAATACTGTGATCAGTAATACACAGATCTTCGATAAAAACTTTTTTTGGTTGAATCGTAAATTTTTTATTTTCTCTAAATAATTTATAAGCTCTTTTACCATTAATTTTAACTGCTGAAACTTTTGGAGGTATCTGACTTATAAGACCAATATAATTAATAATTTTTTTTTCTATTTCTTTTCTTTTAGGGAGGTAACTTGATTTAAATAAAATTTCACCCTCAGCATCATCTGTTGTTGTTTGAATGCCCCAAGTTACTGTAAACTCATATTCTTTGTTCATATTGCAAATATATGGAATTAGTTTTGTTGCTTTTCCTATAGCTATTGGTAACACACCTTCTGCCATAGGATCTAAAGTACCCGCATGACCAATTTTATTAATTAAAAATTTTTTTTTTATTGAATTAATGGCTTTAAAAGATGTAATATTTTTGGGTTTGTATAAATTTATCCAACCTTGTTTTGAAATCATTACTTAATATCTCTTAAGACATTTTTATTTAATAAAAGGTTTTCAATTTTTTCTGCTTCATCAAATGTATCATCTAAATAAAAAGAAAGTTTTGGTGTAAATTTTGAATTGATTTTTGCCTTTGATAGAAATTTTTGAAAAATATATTTTCTGTCTTTTAAAACTTCTAAAATTTGTATTTTGTCCTTACCACCAAGGGGCATGAAATATACATTTGCTATCTTTAAGTCCTTGGACATTCTGACAAATGAAATTGTGATGGATGAAGAGTTAATATTTTCATCAAAAAAATCTTCTTTTAATAAACAATCACTTAGTAATGACCTTATTAGTTCACCAAATCTAATTTGTCTTTGCGTATCCATTGTAAAAAAACATTATAACTTTCTACTTGTAGAAACTTCTTCAAATGTTTCAATAATATCGCCTACTTTAATATCACTATAATTGTCTAGCATTACACCACATTCAAAACCAGATTTGACCTCTGATACTTCTTCCTTAAATCTTTTTAGACTACTAATTTGTCCTTTATGAATTACAATATTATCTCTTAGAATTCTTATTTGTGATTTTCTAGAAATAAGACCATCTTTAACCATACAACCTGCAATATTTCCAACTTTAGATATGTTGAAAACTTCGCGAATCTCAACATTACCAGTAATATTTTCAGAAATATCAGGTTTTAATAAACCTGTTAAAAGATTTTTTACGTCATCAATAAGTTCATAAATAATTGAATAATATTTAATATCTACACCATCTCTTTTTGCTATATCTCTTGCATGAGGTAGTGCCCTAACATTAAAACCAACAATAAAACCTTTTCCTGAACCGGCTAAAGTAACATCACTCTCAGTAATTGCACCAACACCTTTATAAATAACATTGACCTTAACTTCATCAGTTGAAAGTTTAGTTATTGAATTTTCAATTGCTTCTGCAGAACCTTGAACGTCAGTTTTAATTACTACTGGAAGACTTGTTGCTTCACCTTTATTAATCTGGGCAAACATCTCTTCAACATTTGATTTAGCCACTGTATTTTTTTGAATTTGCAGTTTACTTGATCTAAATTCTGCAATTTTACGAGCAATACCTTCGTTTTCAACTACAATAAAATCATCACCAGCTAATGGGTTAGAGTCAAATCCCAGAACTTCTACTGGCACTGATGGTTCAGCTTGTTTTATATTTTTACCTTTGTCATCAATTAAAGCTTTAACTTTCCCCCACTCAGATCCTGATACAAATATATCACTTACTTTTAATGTTCCTTTTTGTACTAGGATAGTTGCAACTGAACCTCTGCCTTTTTCTAGTTTAGATTCAATTACAGATCCTCTAGCTTTTCTATCAGGATTAGCTTTGAGATTAAGAAGGTCTGCTTGTAAATGAATCGCCTCTTCTAATTTATCTAAATTTGTTCCTTTAGTTGCTGACACTTCAATATCTAAAACTTCACCACTTAGTTTTTCAACAATTATTTCATGACTAAGTAATTCATTTCTAACTTTATCTGGGTCTGCTCCTGGTAGATCAATTTTGTTAATAGCAACTATTATTGGAACCTCAGCAGATTTTGCATGAGCTATAGATTCAATTGTTTGAGGTTTAATTCCATCATCAGCTGCCACAACAAGTATAACTATATCAGTTGTCTTAGATCCCCTAGCTCGCATATTTGAGAAGGCGGCATGACCTGGAGTATCAATAAATGTAATTTTTTTATTATTATTATTGATTTGATAAGCACCAATATGCTGTGTAATACCTCCTGCCTCACCAGATACTACACTACTATCTCTAAATGCATCCAGTAAAGAGGTTTTCCCATGATCAACATGGCCCATGATTGTCACTACAGGAGCTCTTTTAACAAGACTATCTTCGGGGTCTTCAATGTCTTTGATGTCATTTAATACATCATCATCTTTAACGACGGTTACTTTATGACCTAATTCTTCAGCAACTAGTTGAGCTGTATCAGATTCCAATGATTGAGTAGCATTTGCCATAACACCCATTTTCATTAGGACTTTAACTACATCAGCAGTTTTTTCTGCCATTCTATTTGCTAAATCTTGAACAGTAATAAAATCAGGAATGGAAATTTCTCTAGAAATTTTGCTATCGTCTGATTCGTTTGCAGATTTTAGTTTTTCTTTTTCTCTAGCTCTCTTTATTTTAGCTAAGCTCGGAAATTTATCAAATTCTTGTTCTTCTTGTTCTAGTATTTTTTTAGCATCAGATTTACTAAAGTCATCTTCAAGTGGTCTAAGAGTTGATTTTTTTTGTTGGGTTTTTTTATCTACAGTTTTTTTATTTTTATTATCAAAGTTTCTAGTTTTATTAGGTGAGGAAAAGTTTGGTTGTGGTGATGAATTAATTCCTGGTCTAGGTGTTCTTAGGCTTGATGATCCTCTGAAATTAGATTGGGTTGTAGATGAACTTTTCTGTTGATTATTTTTATTTTTAAAAACAATTTGTATTGTTTTTTTACTACCACTAGTTCTTGCTTTATCACCTGCTGGACCAAGATTTTTTCTTATTTGTAATCTCCCTGATGAAGATAGTTTTAATGGCTTTTTTTTACCTTTATCTTTATCCAATTTTAATCCTTGTTTTGTTCTTCAGACCAGAAACTTCTTGCTTCCATTATCATATTATTAGCTATTTCTTCATCGAGATCTAATTCTCTTAAGATACCTTCTTCTTTGTCTATAAGTTCGAACGTAGCTAAATCTGCAAAATCATTAACATTGAGAATATTTGATTTTGCCAGTTTTGCTAAAATACTATTGTTCATACCCTTTAAGTTTTTTAATTTTTCATCACTGATATTTTCATCTATAAGTTTTTTGTCTGACTCTGCTTTTTCTTGCACAAAGTTTCTAGATCTATCAATTATTTCCTGAGCTAGTGTAGTATCAAAGCCTTCTATTTTTTCTAAATTATCTAAAGTTTCAGTAGCTATAGACTCAACAGTTGTATAACCATCAGTTACAAGTAGTTGAGCAATAACGTCTTCAACATCAAGCGTCTCAGCTAATAAAATACTTTTTTCCTTAAATTCCTGTTGTCTTCTTTCTGATTCTTCATCTTCAGTTAGTATATCTATTTCTAAGCTAGTTAAGTTAGAAGCTAATTTAACATTTTGACCTTTTCTTCCAATTGCTAGACTTAATTGATCATCAGGTATTACAACCTCAACTTTATTTTTTTCTTCATACAAGAAAATCTTACTAACTTCTGCAGGAGCAAGAGCATTTGCTAAAAAAGTAGCTTGATTATCTGACCATGTAACAATATCTATTTTCTCTCCTTGCAATTCATTTACAACAGCTTGTACTCTTGAACCTCTCATTCCAACACAAGCGCCTACTGGATCTATAGTAGAGTCTTCTGTAAAAACACTAATCTTAGCTCTTGAACCAGGATCTCTTGCAACACTTTTAACAGTAATAACTCCTTCGAATATTTCTGGTACTTCTTGAAAAAATAATTTTGATAAAAATTGAGGATGTGTTCTTGATAAGAAAACTTGGTAGCCTTTTACATCGTTCTTTACTTCGTAAATATAAGCCCTAACTCTATCACCATTTTTAAATGTTTCTCTTGGAATGAGTTCTTCTCTTTTAATTATTGCTTCGCTCTTACCTAAATCTATAATTAAATTTCCAAATTCAGTTCTTTTAACTATACCGACTGCTATCTCACCAACTTTATCTTTATATTCTTCATATTGATTAGATTTGTCAGCTTCTCTTACCTTTTGAATTATTACTCCTTTTGCATTTTGTGCAGCAACTCTGCCTAATTCAATAGGTGGTAATGCTTTTATAACAAATTCTCCTAAATTAATATCTGGATTAGTTTTTTTAGCATCCTCTAAAAGAATTTGTCTAGATTGAAATTCTTCATCAATACTTTCAACCACTTCAAGATATGAATTTAACTTAATATCTCCAGTAGCTCTATCTATAGAAATTCTTATGTCAATTTCTTGACCATATTTAACTCTTGCTGCTTTTTCTAATGCTTGTTCCATCGCTGAAAAAACTGAATCTTGATCAATGTTTTTTTCTTGTGCTACATTGGACGCAACCTGGAGCATTTCTTCTCTAATTACATTATATTTTTTTTTAGCCATAATTATAAAAAAAAGGTGGGATAACCCACCTTAATAATAGTGCGTATATTAATATTTTACGGAATTTCAAGCTTATATTTTTCTCAAAATGAATAAAGATGGTTTTCTTTGAGAATTAATTGCTTTTTTATAATATTTTGTCTCAATATCGTAATAATCCTTTATGTGTAAATTCATTTTTGATTGGTTCAACCAGAGAAAAAACTCCTTACAATTATAAATTGAATTTAGAATAAATCTTAGATAAATTTTTGAATCTGTAGCTATTAGTATCTCACTATTTTCCTTTAAAATTTTATGAAGTTTTATTAAAAAATCACTAGTTATCAATCTGCGCTTAGCATGTCTATTTTTTGGCCAAGGATCAGGAAAAAATATCCATACAAGTTTAAAATATTTTTTATTAGCTCTTTCTAAAACTTCATAAACATTTCCATTATGTAATAGAATATTTTTTATCTTATTGTTTTCAATATTTTTAAGTAAGATTATATTTCCATCAATATATTTTTCACAAGATATAATAACTTTATCTGGGAATTGCTTTGCAAGAAATATACTGGTTTCACCATAACCGGTACCTATATCCAAGATGTATTCTGTTTCTTCATTAAAATGTTGAAACTTGTATTTATCTACCGTTTCATAATATTTTTTTAAATTAATTTTTTTCTTGCTTCTTCCTCTTGTCCTTCCAAATAACCGATTTGAATAATTGCTACTCAACATTTTTTCTTAAATAATATAAAGTAAATAAAAGAAAAATAATTAAAAAATAAATTTTAAGTATTAAATGTAAATTAAAAAAATTAATATTATCTTGAAGATATAATTTATATTTAAATTTTTCAGTATTATTTAGTTCAGTGTTTTTTATTATACTACCTTTATTATTTATTACAGCAGATATCCCATTATTAGATACACGTATTATTGGTTTATTAAACTCTGCAGCTCTAATTTTAGTTAAATAGAAATGCTGATATGGACCTATGTATTTACCAAACCAAAAATCATTTGTTATATTTATAATAAAATTACTATTGTAATTTAAATTATTTAAGAGTTTCCAATAAAAAACTATCTCATAGCAAATTACAGGGATAAAACTTATATTATTTGGTAAATTAATTAATCTCTGCTGATTACCACTTGAAAAATTATTTGGACCAACTATTCTCTCTAAAAAATTAAGCGAATCTCTTAGGGGTAAGAATTCCCCAAAAGGAACAAGTATCTTTTTATCAAAGTAATTTACTTTTGATTTGGTAATACTGATTAGACTATTGTAATATTTATTGTTCTCAAATCTTGTAGCACCAATAATCAATACTTGATTTTCTTTTAAAGAATCTTTTAAGATTTTTAGATTAAGATTGTCCAAAAGATAAGGCAAATTATTTTCACCAAATATTAGCAAATCTGCAGTACTTTTTTGAATATTATTTATTATTATATTTAGTTTTTTTTCTGGTACAAAAGATTTATCATTATTTTTAAAATTTAATTGAAAAATTTCTAAATCTATAGTTTTGGTTTTTAAGTTATCATTTTTAAAATTAACATTTAAGATCAATAGAATAATTATTGGTAAAGCAATAAAAAATGAAAAATATCTCACTTCTTTTTTTAGATTTACTTTAGTAATAAAAATAAAAGGTAAGCAGAATATTTGAATTATTAAATAACTTGAGATTAATGTTCCAAAAGATTTTAATGAAATAAGTAGATATTCATTACTAGAAATAACCAAAGAAAATGTAAACCAGGGGAATCCATAAAAAATAATTGAAATTATATATTCAGTAATAGTAAACATAAATGGAATCAAAAAAAATATTGGAATTTTTTTTCCTAAACTTGAAATTATTGTAAATATTAAGCTTAAAATTAAAGATAATAAGATTATTAATAATAGAAAAACTAGGAAAAAAATTTTTGTTTCTTCAAAAACAAAAAAGGGATTTTTAAGCCAAAATAAATAATTTATAAAAAAACCAAAGCCGAAAAATGACAAATTATTAAATATATTTAAATTACTGTTATTTTTTCTATTTGAATCTAATAACAGACACAGAGACGGGAAGATTATAAAACCTAACGGAAAGAAGAAATATGGAGGAAATAAAAGTGATGTTAGAAGTCCTAATGCTAAATAAATTAAAGTAATCAATTATTTTTATTTACTTCAACTATTTCAATTTTTCTATTGTTTGATTTAATAATCTTAATCCTAAGTTCATCATTAAAATCAATTATTTCATTGTTTTTTGGTATCCTATTTATTTTTTCATATACTAGACCGCCTACAGAAGAAGTTTCATCATCCTCATTTCTAGGTATATTAATAGCAAAATATTCCTCTAAATCTTCTACTCTATAACTAGCATCTACGGTTATTGAATTAATTGATTTTTTAAAAACTAATTCTTCCTCATCCTCAGCATCATGCTCATCTTCAATCTCTCCAACAATTTCTTCAACTAAATCTTCTATCGTAACCAATCCGTCTACACCTCCAACTCCATCAACAACAAGTCCTATATGAATCCTAGATGATCTCATTGTTTTTAGTAAATCTAAAATTGGTGATTTTGGCGCAACATATAAAACATCTCTTATAATTTCGTTCATTTGAAAAGTGTCTTGTGATGATTTAATAAAATCTTTTATATGAAAGAAGCCGATTACATTGTCCATATTTTTTTTATATACTGGAAATCTAGAATGCCCCTCTTCTTTAATGAGTTCTAAAATTTCATTATAAGATTTGTCATTATCTAGAGCTATTATTTCACTTCTTGGTATCATTAAATCTTCAACACTTTTTTCATTCAAATTTACGATGTTTTTGATTAGATTTTTTTCATTATTATCATTAAGATCTTCAAGATTTTTATCGTCTTCATCGTTGGCGATAAAATTTAAGATATCTTCTTTTGTTGAATCATTAGATAGTAATTTTTTGATTATCCAATTTTTCCAACTGGATGTTTTATCAGCGTTATTTGTGTTCATCAAATTGTGTAGGGATCATTAATACCAATTGATCCTAAAATTTTTATCTCCTCTTTTTTCATTTTCTTAAAATCTAAATTCTTTTTGTGATCATATCCATTAATATGTAATAAACTATGGATCAGTAAATGGTTAAAATGATCATATATGCTAATTTTATTCCTACGTATAAATTTTTCAATAGTATCAATTGAAAAAAAAATATCACAATATAAAATTTTTCCAACATTTTTATTTGAAATCTTAGAAATAAAAGTAAGAACATCTGTGTCTGATTGTTTATTTTTATAGATTTTGTTAAGTTTTATCATTTTTGATTTATTTGTTAAAATTATGTTTAATTCTAATTTATAATCTTTTTTAAAATAAGATAGCATCATATTTATAGTTTTGTTAGTAATAGTTTTAATTTTTGGCATTCGTCTTGGCCATTTTTTTGATTCAGAAAAAAAATCAACTTTTATATTTTTCATATGCATTAATAATTTTTTTTACTAAATCATGTCGAACGACATCTTTTTCTGATAATTCAATAAAACCTATGTCATTTACTTTCTTTAATTTTTTTAAAGCATCTTTAAGTCCTGAATCTTTTTCACTTACAAGATCGATCTGCGTAATATCACCTACAACTACCATTTGACTATTTTTACCTAGTCTTGTTAAAAACATTTTCATTTGAGTTTTTGTTGTATTTTGAGCCTCATCTAGAATTATAAAACAATCTTCAAGAGTTCTTCCTCTCATAAATGCGATAGGTGCTATTTCAATTGTGTTATTAAGTAATTTTTTTTCCACTTGTTCATAGGGAAGCATTGAATATAAAGCATCGTATATAGGTCTTAAAAAAGGATCTACTTTTTCTTTTAAATCCCCTGGAAGAAAACCTAATTTTTCACCAGCTTCAACAGCTGGTCTGGATAAAACAATTTTATTTACTTTTCCATCTTGAAGGGCCGAAACAGCTTTCGCAACAGCCATATAAGTTTTTCCAGTTCCGGCTGGTCCAATAGCAAATGTAATATTTTTAGTATTTAGTAATTGAAGGTATTTATTTTGTATCTCAGTTCTTGGTATAATTTTCCTTTTTTTAGTTTGAATAAATAGATCCATCTGTTTGTCTGATTTTATATTCATAGATATTAAACTTTTATTATCCCTTATTCTATCCTCATCTATTTCAGCACCATTTTGTGCTTCTTTAAATAAATTAAGAATAGTTTTTTTAGTTTCAAAAATTGATTTCTTATTACCTGAAATTTTAATTTTATTTCCTCGATATTGAATTTTAACTTGATTAATCTGCTCTATAAGAGATAAATTTCTATCATTAATTCCAAATAAATTACTTAAAATTGTATTATCATCTAATTCTAATTCCAGATTTTCGTTCTTATTTAATGTATCTGACATTCAAGAGCAAAATTAGTTGAGTTTATAATTTTAACATTCATAATTTGATTTAGTAAATCTTTTTTGGAATTAACAAATGTACTTTGATTATAAATTGTACGGCCTATAAATTGGTCTTTATGTCTACCAATTTTTTCAAATAATACTTCCATACCTTTATTAACAAATGACTTATTAAAATTTATTTGTTGTTGTGTAAGTAAAGATTGCAATGCACTTAAACGTGCTTTTTTATCTAATATATTAATATTATCTTTATTTTGAGCAGGTGTTCCTGGTCTCGGACTATAAATAAATGAGTAAGCAATAACAAAATTAACTTTTTCAATAAATTTCATTGTATCTTCAAAATCTTTATCTGTCTCTCCAGGAAAGCCAACGATAAAATCTGATGAAAGAGCGATATCAGGGCGGGCATTTCTTATTTTTTCTACAATTTTTAAATAATCTTCAACTGTATGTTTTCTATTCATTTTTTTTAAAATTTTATCGGAGCCAGATTGAATAGGTAGATGAAGAAATGGCATTAGTTTTGTATTGTCGGCATGCGCATTAATTAGAGAATCTTTCATATCTATTGGATGAGATGTCATATATCTAATTCTCTTAATTTCTTCAATTTCACCTATTTTATTAATCAAATAAGCAAGATCCTTTGATTTTCCATCAGAGGCAATACCATGATAGGCATTAACATTTTGACCTAGTAAAATTATTTCTTTAATTCCATTTGAAACATATTTTTTTGTCTCTTCTACAATATCATTAACTGGTCTAGAAAATTCTGGCCCCCTGGTGTATGGCACTACACAGAAAGAACAGAATTTATCACATCCTTCTTGAATAGATAAAAATTCAGATGATAAATTTGAAGAGTTAAAAATTAAGTTTTTAAATTTTTCATTTTGTAAAAATTCACTATTTTCTACTTCGTCCACTCTATCGATCATATTAGGAAGTTTGTGATAAGATTGTGGTCCTACAACATAATCAACTGACGGTGATCTTTTTTTTATCTCGAGACCCTCTGCTTGAGCTACACAACCGGCAACTACTAATTTCATGTTTTGTTTTTTATCTTTAATTTTTTTAACCCTACCAATATCAGAGTAAACTTTCTCAACTGCCTTTTCTCTAATATGACACGTGTTCAAAACAGTTAAATCTGCCTTTGAGATATCATCAGTTACCTTGTATCCTTTATTTGAAAATAAATCTTTAATACGATTGCTGTCATATACATTCATCTGACAACCATATGATTTTATATAAATATATTTATCACTCATGATTAATTTTTTTTATAAAGCATTTAGCATGAACATTTTTATCATTATATCTATAATAATTATGTCTAAAATTTAAAAAAACAAAGTTGTTTTTTTTATAAAAACTTATCGCATCTAAATTATCTTCAGCAACCTCAATGAAAATCTGTGAAAAATTAATTATATTTGTTTCAACATAATTTAATAATTTAGTCGCAATTTGTTTTCTTCTTTGGTCTTTTGATACAAGTAAAATATGTAATTCTAATTCGTAATCTTTATCATTTTTAATTGCATCACCAATTAAAAATCCTACTAGGTTATTAGCCTTAAAATATCCAAGAGAATAATTATTAACTTTGTTAAATTGACTTTCAATATTTTTTAGACTCCATCCTATCTTTTTAAAATAACTATATTCATCAATATTATCATTCATAAACTTAATGACTGAAGATAGCTCCTTTTTATTTATTAGACTAATACTGTTCAATTTAGCAGTTGATTATTTGATATATAAATTGGTTTAATGATAATATTTTTTTTAAAGATTAGATTATTATAATTTTTATAAAATTCATCAAAAAAAGAAAACTGAATTTGTTCTAACTTATTATTTTCATTAATTTCAGTCTTATTAAAAAAAATTAACTCGATATGTTTGGGAATTGAGTATTTATTATTTTCAATTTTATTATATTCCATTATGTTATCTTTATTTTTATAACATAAAAATTGCTGATTATTTGATGATGTTATAAATACTCCTAAATTGTTTTTAGAAGTTTTTTTTGAATTAAAATTTAGAATGTCAGTAATTGATAGTGGATAGTAAGGGATTTTACGAGATATCATAAGACCTGATATAAATGCTGAACCAACTCTTAAACTTGTATACGATCCAGGACCAATTGTTGTGGAAATTTTTTTAAGATTTTGTGTTAAGTTAAAACGTTTATCTATTGCTATATAAGATTGAATTAAATTATCACTTAACCTATCTGTTTCGTTTTGAATAATTTTCTCCTGTAATATTACTTTATTGTCATCAATTACACAAAACTCTGGTAATGGTGATATAACATCTAGAAACAATAACATATGAAATTACATAACTACATTCTATTACTATTTTTAAAAAGTATTTCTTTAACTTTTTTATTAGTAAGTGGAACTTTTGCAAATGAGGTAAAAAATTCAGCTACAGTATTTATGTATCATAAATTTGGAGTTTCAAAATATCCTTCAACTAGTGTCACAATTGATCAACTTAACAGTCACATTGAAGAACTAACTAAAGAAAAATATACGATTAAATCATTAGATTTTATCATTGATACAATTCTTAATGACGGAGATCTTCCAGAAAACACCATTGGTATAAGCGTTGATGATGCTGATAAGTCTTTTCTAGAAGTTGGATGGCCTTTATTTAAAAAAAACAATATTCCCGTAACCTTATTTGTAACAACAGGAACAATTTCAAATAATCAAAAATATATTAACTGGGATCAAATAAGAAAACTTAAAGAAGAAGGTGTGGTAATTGGGGCGCACTCACATACACATGCTCATATGCCAGATATTAGTATTGAAGAAGTAAGAAATGAAATAGAAACATCTAATAAAATTTTTTTAAAAGAGCTTGGAGAAATACCAACTTTATTTGCATTTCCTTATGGAGAGACAACGGATGAAATTATTGAGTTAGTAAAAGAATATAAGTTTAAAGTTGCATTTGGTCAGCATTCTGGAATAATTAATGAAACTTCAAATATGTATTACCTGCCAAGGTTTTCCTTAAATGAAAAATATGGAGAAATAGATAGAGTTAAGTTTGCTGCATCGTCCAAGGGTTTAGGAGTTTATGACTTTATACCTAATAATCCAACAATTAACCAAAACCCACCATTCATAGGTTTTTCTCTTCTTGATGAAAAGAAAGCTCAATCTCTAGATTGTTTTATATTTGATAGCAAAGGTCAGGTGAATAGAGAAATTTATAAATTTAATGAAAGGATTGAAATAAGACTTGCAAGAGAATTATCACCTGGAAGATCGAGAATGAATTGTACTGTTAAAGATAGTAATGGAAATTGGAGATGGTTTGGGCACCAATTCTATTTTTAATTAATAAGAAATAATTTTTTGATCAAAAATACTAAAGTTGTTAGTCTTAATTACTTGTTTAATTGTTTTAATATAATTTTCATCTTCTGCGTAAGTAGATAATCTTTCAACAAGTAGTTGAACATTTGAGAAATTATTTCTTTCTCTCATTATATTTCGGATTTCACGAAAATCTTCATACGCGTAATGAGAATTAATATTATTAAAATATGACGCAACACTATTATTATAAGAGTTAAATGCTTTAATTAAATGCGTCTCACCGTTTTCTCTTTCCAGCGGAACAACACCTTTAGTATTATCGTATGTGTATTCACCAAATAGTGCATTGTATTCCTTCGCAAATCTAGATGATCCCCAACCACTTTCAATTGCAGCTTGAGCTAAAACAATAGAATTTGGAATAATTTCGACTCTTAAAAGAAGTTTATCAATAATTTCCATTTTATGCTCGTTATCAAATTCTATTTTATATTTTTCAGCAATTTTTCTTAATTTATTTAGTTCATAATTATTTAGTGAATTGTTTTCAGCAAGATTATCACGTAAAACAATTAGATCATTTCTGTTTGATAAGATTTTTTGGTTTTCGTTTATGATTAATGGTAAAACTGTTTTAACAAATTGTTGTTTTTGTTCATTTAAATGCAGAAAGTCTACTTCAGATAAATTTGTAACTAAATTAACTTTTGCATTATTTTTAATACCAGAATATGAATTTGGATTTAAGGGTTTAGTTTTAATATTTACTAAAAATTTCTTTTTCTTTAATTTATTTAGAATATCGTTTTTTAGGATATCTTTTTCTGAATAAAGTTTGTTAATCGTGTATGAGTCATAAGTCTTGCAGTAATTTAACACAAGTTCATCTAGCTCTGCATTTAATTTGTATTTGACATCTAGTGTTGATGGTTTTTCCTCAAAGGCAATGGTTGGAATTGCAGCTACGAGTCCAATGATGAGAACTGGATATAAAAAAAGTTTATGCATCAATTGGTCTAACTTCTTGGACCTCAGGAACATAATGCTTGAGCATATTTTCTATTCCCATTTTAAGTGTAGCGGTAGAACTTGGGCAACCAGAGCATGCGCCTTGCATATGCAGATAGACAACTCCGTCCTTAAAACTGTCATAAACAATATCGCCTCCATCCATTGCTACAGCTGGTCTAACCCTGGTATCTAGTAATTCCTTAATCTGCTTGACAATATCTGTGTCATTTTCATCGACCTTTAATGAAGTATCATCATTCTTTTTTGGATTATTAATCGTTACATCACCAGAGTTATAGTGATCCATAATAGATCCTAGAATTAATGGCTTCATAACTTGCCAATCTAAAGATTGGTTTTTCGTTATAGTAATAAAATCACTGCCAAAAAATACGCCTTCCACACCCTCTAATTCAAATAAACGCTTCGCGAACGGAGAGTTTGATCCTTCTTCAACATTTTGGAAAAAAGCTGTTCCCTCTTCCATCACAACTTTACCGGGAAGGAACTTTAACGTTTGCGGATTAGGTGTTTGTTCAGTTTGTATAAACATATGCTGTATATATAGTTATTAATATGTCTTTAGTATGAATTTTATAAAAAAAAATATTAAATTTGGGGAGTTTTTATGTCAAAAAACCAATAATTTCTTTCGTTTTTTGTAAAACAGGTTCTGCAACTGAAGTTGCATTATCTTTTCCAGTATTTAGAACAGAATCGATATATGAAATATCATTCATAAGTTTATTCATTTCACTCGTAATTGGTTCCAATTTTGAGACAGATAAATCAGCTAAATCCTTCTTAAAAATAGAGAATTCTTTTCCAGAATATTCATTAATGACAGTTTCAACTGAAGTATCTTTTAGTGAAGCAAATATGGAAATTAAGTTCTCGGCTTCAGGTCTTTTTTCTAAATCAGTTTTATTTTCGGGCAGTGGTTCTGGATCTGTTTTTGCTTTTCTTATTTTTTGAACAATATTTTCTGCTGTATCAGTTAACATTATTCTCGAATAATCAGATGGATCAGATTTACTCATTTTTTTTGACCCATCACGAAGGCTCATTACTCTTGTTGCTTCACCAAAAATTAATGGTTCAGGAATAGGAAATAAATCTGTCTTAAAATCATTATTAAATTTTTGCGCTATATCTCTGGTCAGTTCTAGGTGTTGTTTTTGATCATCGCCAACTGGTACGTGCGTTGCTAAATAAATTAAAATATCTGCTGCCATTAAAGTTGGATAGGAAAAAAGACCAACTGATACATTTTCAGTATTCTTACCAGCCTTATCTTTGAATTGTGTCATACGGTTTAACCAGCCCATTCTTGCAACACAGTTAAATAGCCAACCAAGCTGTGCATGTTGAGGAACTTGTGATTGAACAAAAATATTATTTTTCTTTGGATCAATGCCAGAGGCAATAAAGGCAGCCGTTACTTCTCTAGTTTTATCTGCTAATACTTTAGGATCTTGCCAAACTGTAATGGCATGTAAGTCAACAACACAAAAAAAACATTCGTATTCTTTTTGAAGCGAAACAAAATTTTTTATCGCACCAAGATAATTCCCTAAATGAAGATCACCTGAAGGCTGTACCCCTGATAAAATTCTTTTTGTTGGTTTTTCCATTTTATTTTTTTAAATATTCTTTTAATTGATTAATGGTTAAGACTTTTAACATAATTACTAAGGCAAAATAAATAATTATAGCTAAAAAAATCATTAGAAGTAAAAGACCTGAGTTTACCAATGCTGCATTCTCGATAATATTATTAAAGAGGGCTCCATTTAATACATATATTGCTGCAAATAATGTGGCGGAACTAACAAATATTTTGAGTGAATTTCTAACTAAAATATCATCAAATTGGATAAGGTTTCTCCTATATAAAAAGACATAGAGCAACAAAGTATTTATCCATGCACTAATAGCTGTTGCTAGTGCAATCCCCATTTCTCTCATCGATCCAATTAAAAGAAGCGATAACACAACATTACTAATCACACTAACAATAGAAATGTACAGAGGGGTCTTGGTATCTTCTCTTGCAAAAAAACAGGAGACTAAAACTTTAATAATAATATAAGCAGGTAGCCCTAAGGCAAAATAACTAAGGACTTTAGCTGTATAAAAAGTATCTTCTTCTACAAAAGCACCTCGTTCAAATAAAATATGGATAATGGGTTCAGCTAAAATAAATAATCCTATGGCTGATGGTAAAGAAATTAATAACGAAAATTCAATAGATCTATTTTGAATATTATTTGTTGTGTCTAAATCAGATTGTTTAATGGCTTTTGATAAACTCGGTAAAAGAACAATACCAAGTGCTATTCCAAAAATAGCAAGTGGTAGTTGGTTAAGACGATCCGCGTAATAAATATGACTAATAGCACCAACGGGTAAAAAAGAAGCAATAATAGTTCCAATAACAATATTTAATTGAATAACACCTGAACCAACAACACCTGGTAAAAATAATTTGAAAAACTTTTTTAATTTTTCATTTAAAACTGGAAGGATAATACGTGGTCGGTAAAAATTTAAAACTGATCTGTATAAATATAGAAATTGTAAAACTCCTCCTATTAATACACCGTACGATAAAGCGTGACCTGCGGTTGTCACAAAAGGTGTTAAAAAGAATAATGAAAGAATAAAACTAATATTCAAAATAGCAGGAGCAAATGCACCAGCAGCAAAACGTTCATGAACATTATTAATTGAGGCAAAGTGAGCAGCTAAGGAAATAAAAATAATATAGGGGAAAATTATTTTTCCAAAATGCACAGCAAGTTCATAGGCTTCTTTATTATCAGTAAAACCAGGTGCTAAAACTTGGATGATATAAGGCATCCCAAAGAAGAAAATGATCGTTAAAACGACCGTAGCAAATAGTAACATTGAGGTTGTGTTTTCAACAAAATCAGAAGCCTCGCGTTCATCTTTTGGGTTGAGCACAACACCAGAGAAAACAGGGATTAATGCAGCACTGTATGCTCCTTCTGCGAGGACACGTCGAAAGAAATTAGGAATACGAAATGCTACGAAGAAGGCATCAGCAATGACTGTCGATCCAAGGTATCTTGCTATTAATATGTCACGAATAAAACCTAATACTCGACTTAAAAATGTATAAAAGCTGACAGTAAAGAATGATCTAAAAAGACTCTTCATATGGTGGTTTTATAGTTTGGTAAGTGATTTGTATAAGTGAAATTTATGGCTTAATTACGAGCCAAAACAATATCCTGCTGATCTCACGGTTCTTATAAAATCTTCTTTTACGTCATTATTAATGGCCTTTCGCAGTCTTCTTATATGAACATCAACTGTTCGAGGTTCTACATGGGCCTCATTTTTCCAAACATGATTAAGTAATTGTTCGCGGCTAAAGACACGACCAATATTTTCCATGAAGAAAGCTAATAAATTAAATTCTGTTGGACCAAGATGAAGAGTTTCTCCATCTCGTGATGCTGAGTGAGATACAAGGTCAATTACTATTCCTTTATAAGTTAAAACTTCATCTACAAACATTGGTCTAATTCGTCGAAGAACAGCTTTTACTCTTGCCACTAATTCGTTAACCGAAAAAGGTTTTGTTATGTAATCATCTGCTCCAGTTTCTAAGCCACGAAGTTTATCTTCTTCTTCGCCTTTTGCTGTTAACATTATGATAGGAATATTCTTATGTTCTTTATTTTTTCTAATTCTTCTACAAAGTTCAATTCCTGATAGTTTAGGTAACATCCAATCAAGAATAATTATGTCAGGTGGTTTATATAATATTTTTTCTAAAGCAGTTTCACCGTCCGTTGCAGTATCTATTTTATATCCTTCTTTATTAAAATTAAATTTAAGAAGATCTAGTAATGCTTCTTCATCTTCGACGATAAGCATTTTTAGTTTCATGAATCTCTACTATTAAATTTTTGTTACAATTCTATTACAATTTATTTTTTCTTTGGAAGAATTGCTTCCCAGGTTGGGTCTGGATTACCATCAAATAGGGGCTCACCAGAAACTGCATAATAAATATCTTCAGCTATATTTTGTACATAATCACCAATTCGCTCTAGGTCTTTAACCATATATAAAAGACTTGTACATGCTGTGATTCTTTTTGGTTCTTCCATCATGTAGGTTAATAGTTGTCTTAATATTCCAAGATATTCTTCATCAATTTGTCTATCCATTAACCAAACTTTTTTTGCGGCTTGATCTGAAAATTCTAAAAAAGCTTTTATTACTTCACTAATCATTATATTTACTTGTGCACCCATATTAATAATATCTCTCGAAGGTTTTTCTGGCAAAACTATTTCTGCTACTGCTACTCTTTTGGCAATATTTGTTGCATGATCTCCTATTCTTTCTAGATCTTTATTGATTTTAATTGCTGAAAAAATTGTTCGTAAGTCTGCAGCCATCGGTTGTCTTTTGCCAAGTATTTCAACTAAGCTTTGATCAAGAGTATTATATGCTTTATCAATTACATCATCGTTTTCTATAATTTTTTCTGCAAATTCTGTATCTTTATCCTTTAAACATTGAAGTGAGTCTTTTAGTTGATTTTCAACTAAACTGCCCATATCAACAATATTATTTTTAATGTCTCTAATTTCTTCATCATATGATTTTACAATATGTCCTTCTTGTTTCATTAACCAAATCTCCCTGTAATGTAATCCTGTGTTTTTGTATTATCAGGATTTGTAAAAATTTTGTTTGTCTCACCCGTTTCTATTAATTCTCCTAAATGGAAGAAACATGTTTTCTGCGAAACCCTGGCTGCCTGTTGCATAGAATGAGTTACTATAATAATTGTATAGTTTAATCTTAACTCATCAATTAATTCTTCTATAATAGCAGTTGCTATTGGATCTAAAGCAGAGCAAGGTTCATCCATTAGGATTATTTCAGGATTAACAGCAATTGCTCTTGCAATACATAATCGTTGTTGTTGACCGCCTGATAAACTTGTTCCAGGTTCATTTAATCGATCTTTTACTTCATCAAATAGACCTGCCTTTTTTAATGATGAATGTACAATTTCTTCTAATTCATTTTTTGAGTCAACTAAACCATGTATAGTTGGGCCATAAGCAACATTATCAAAAATAGATTTAGGAAAAGGATTTGGTTTTTGAAATACCATTCCAATTTTAGATCTTAGACTTACAACATCGGTTTTTTCACTAATAATTTCTTCGTTATCTACTTTTATTGATCCCGATACTTTACATATTTCAATTAAATCATTCATTCTGTTTATACATCTTAAGAAAGTTGATTTACCACATCCTGAAGGACCGATTAATGCCGTAACTTCTTTCTCCTTGATATCCATTGAGATTCCAAAAAGAGCTTGTTTGGATCCATAATATACATCTACACCATTTGCCAATATTTTAGAGTTACTCATGTTTTACCACTTCCTTTCAAATCTATTTCTTAAGAACACTGCAATGGCATTCATCATAAACAAAAATATTAAAATTACCATTATTGCTGCGGCTGATTTTTCTTGAAAACCTCTTTCTGCACTTTCCACCCAAAGATATATTTGAACAGGTAGTGCTGCTGAAGGTTCTGTTAAACCAGTTGGAATATTAGGAATAAATGCAATCATGCCAATCATTATTAGTGGTGCTGTTTCTCCTAATGCTTGTGCTAATCCAATAATAGTCCCTGTTAAAGTCCCTGGTAGTGCAAGGGGTACGACATGATGAAATACCGCTTGTGTTTTTGTTGCTCCAACTGCAAGTGCTCCTTCTTTAATTGAAGGAGGAACAGCTTTCAATGAAGCTCGACAGGCAATGATAATGGTTGGTAACGTCATTAAGGCTAATACGGACCCTCCAACTAACGGTGTACTCCTTGGAAGACCAAAAACATTAAGCAATACCCCCAACCCAAGTAGTCCAAAAACTATTGATGGGACTGCTGCTAGATTTGAAATATTTACTTCTATTAATTCAGTTATTCTATTTTTTGGAGCAAATTCCTCAAGATAAACAGACGCTCCTATAGCAATTGGAAAAGATAAAATAAAAACAGTAAAAAGAGTAAATAATGATCCCATAAATGAACCAGCTACACCAGCAATTTCAGGATGCCTTGAATCTGCTTTAGTAAAAAAGAAATTATTAAAAACTTGTTTAACTCTATTTTCTTCAACTAATTGATCAACATAACTTAATTGAATATCATTTAATTTTCTTCTATCTTCTGGCACATCCCTTCTTGAATTACCTTTTAATAGTTGATCCACATCACTATGGGCGGTTACCCAAATTTGTTGCTTAGTATTAATAACTTCAGGATTATCTAAGAAGTAGTCTTTAATTTCCTTATCTACATTTATAGAAAATAATTTTTTTACTAATTTAATATCTGATTTTGAGAGATCAGGGAAAAAATTTTCAATAGCCTGTTTTTTAACTCTAAAAAATTTTCCTTTTTCCATATCTTCATCTGAAGAGTCAGGTGTTAGTTTTAAAACCTCTTGATTATAATCAACTTCTAGGAGAACAATTGTTTTTTGAAAAGCAGTGTATCCTTTAGAAAATATTGTATACAAAAGAAAAACTAAAACTGCTAAAGATAAACACATAGCTGTAAAGCCGTAATACTTAAATCGCATATCTTCTAAGCTTCTCTTTTTTCTCAAAGAAACAATTTTTTCTTTAGCAATAGAATTATTCATAACGCTCCCTGTATCTCTTTACTATTTGTAGAGCTATAATGTTAAGAAATAATGTAATAACAAATAAAACTAATCCTAAAGCAAATGCTGATAATGTTCTTGGGTTATCAAATTCTTGATCACCTATTAAGGCCACAACAATTTGAACTGTAACTGTTGTTACGTTTTCAAAAGGATTGCCCGTAAGATTGGGGGCTGTGCCTGCTGCAACTACAACAATCATAGTCTCCCCTATCGCTCTGGATATTGCTAATAAAAATGCTCCTACAATTCCAGGTAAAGCTGCTGGTAAAATTACTTTTTTAATAGTTTCTGCTTTATTAGCGCCAATACCAAGAGATGCTTCCCTTAGACTTTGTGGAACAGAGTTTATTACATCATCAGATAAAGAAGAAATAAAAGGAATAATCATAACCCCCATTACCATGCCGGCTGCAAGAGCGCTTGTTGGTGAAGCATCAATTCCAATTGATTGTCCAAATGCTTTAACGAAAGGTGCAACACTAACAAAAGCAAAGAACCCGTAAACTATTGTTGGTATCCCTGCCAAAATTTCGAGAAGAGGTTTAACTATTTTTCTAACTCTTTGACTTGCGTATTCTGCTAAATAAATTGCTGTTAATAATCCAAGAGGTGCCGCAACACACATGGCTACTACCATTACTAAAAATGTTCCAGCAAATATTGGTACTGCACCAAAGGATCCCTCTGCAGCTGTTTGACCTTCTCTAATTGGAATAAAAGGATACCACTCAGTACTAAATAAAAATTCGAAGATTGATACTTCTGCAAAAAAGCGAAGGCTTTCAAATATTAGTGAAAAAACTATTCCTATTGTAGTGAAAATAGCAACAGATGAACAAAATATAAGTATATATTGAATATATTTTTCAATTGTATGTTGAGCATGAAATTCTGGTTTTAATTTTTGTGAAGCGTATAAGGCTCCAAGTAACATTATAATGATTATTGAGGTATAAAAAGATATTTGACTTATTTGTCTTAAGGAAGAATAATGAGCTGCAGCATTAATTATTTCTATAGATTTACCATCAGCAAAAGAAGGGTTATTAGCAACATTTCTAATCTCTGCTAACAATAATCCTTCGTTGTAAACTGCGCCCTCAATATATTCAAAGTTACTAATAACTATGTTTTGAATAATCTGTTCTTGAAAAATAGCCCATGAAAAATAAACAATTAGTGCAGGAAACAAACACCACATTAAAACGTATTGTGCGTAATAATTGGGAAGAGATTTGCTTTTCGTACCTTGTTTTTTAGAGTTTAATTTAATTCTTGATCTTCCGTATATAAAGGATGAGAAAATTCCGACTGCAATTAAAACTAAAGACCAAAAAAACATTTATAACTTAGTATTAAAAAAAAGGGGGCTTGTATGCCCCCATTTTATAAAAATTTAAGATTTTTATTTATAATTTGTTTGATTAGAAATAGCATCAAGAACAGCTGCTCTATCCGCAGGACTTAGTTGAACAAGTCCAGCATCTAGTAAGTAACCTTCTGTTGCTTCTTCACTTACAAACTCATTAACATAATCCATTAAACCAGGAATAACACCAATGTGTGCTTTTTTAATGTAGAAGAATAAAGGTCTTGCTATTGGATATGAATAATCTTGGATACCTTCCATAGAGATTTCAACACCGTTAATCATTGACGCTTTAACTTTATCAGAATTATTAGATACAAAACTATAACCAAAGATACCGAATGCACCTTGTTCTTTAGTTATATGCTCAACATACAGTTCATCATTTTCACCACCTTCAATAACATGGCCATCTTCACGATACGCTTGACAATCACCGTCAGCAACTAACATATCTTTAACACAACCCTTTTTCATTACAAGTGAGTCAAATGCATCTCTTGTTCCAGAAGTTGGAGGAGGTGCCATGATAGAAATTTCAACTTTTGGTAATCTTTTATCTATTTCATACCAAGTTGTTGGAGCATTTGCATTATCTCTAGCCATTGCCTGCCAGATTTCTTCTTTAGTTAAATCAATGCCACCTTTCATTGTAGCACCGTTAGTATATTTCCATTCATAATCTGCAGCGTATGCAAAAGCTATACCATCATTACCAACTCTAACTTCGATGATATCGGTTACACCACCATCTTGACAAAGTTTGAATTCTTTATCTTTTTGTGCTCTTGAAGAGTTAGTGATATCTGGATGTTCAACTCCAACACCTGCACAAAATAATTTGTGTCCTCCACCAGAACCAGTTGATTCGATTACGGGTGCTTTCATTCCTTGAGATGCCATTTTTTCAGCAACTAAAGTAGCGAAAGGATAAACTGTGGAAGATCCTACAATTGAAATATAGTCTCTTGCTGAAACTGAAGTAGTTCCAAATAAAGCAAGGACAGCAATTAATTTGATTATATTTTTCATATTAAACCTCATTTAAAATAAGGTCCTACAGAATATATATTAAGGATTTATTACAGTTTGCTGAAATACTGGTAAAGAAATAGTAAATGTTGAACCTTTATCTACCTTGCTTTTTATCGATAATTTACCATTATGCCTATTAGTTATATGTTTAACAATAGATAAACCCAAACCCGTACCGCCTTGATTTCGAGATCTATTTTTATCTACTCTATAAAATCTTTCAGTAAGTCTAGTTAAATGCTCTTTCGATATGCCTTCTCCCTTATCTATAAAACTTATTTGGCAAAAGGTGGTATTGTCATCAATTACACTCTCAAGCTCAATTTCAATAGTAGAATTTTCTTTGCTATATTTGATTGCATTATCAGTTAGATTTAAAAAAACTTGAATCAAAGCATCTTTGTTTGCTGATATTGTAGACTTATCAAAATCATCCTTGATTTGAACTTCAATTTTTTTTGCCATTAACTTGTTTTGTAAATTATCTACTACGCCATCAATTAATTGCCTTATATTCGCTTCTTGAAATTCTATCGGCTTATCTTCAGTCTCATATTTACTTAGTAATAATAAATCTTCGACTAATCTAGTCATACGCCAAGCCTGATCTTCCATTGTGTCTAAAAATTTACCAACCGTTTTGTCTTTGTTCTTATCTTCATTGAGTGAATTTTTAATTGTTTCAACATAGCCTAGAATTGAGGAAAGAGGAGTTCTCAATTCATGGCTTACATTAGCCACAAAATCTGTTCGCATTTGTTCGTAGTTTTTAAGAAGACTTTGATCGTTTAGTGATATTAATAATTCTTCATAATCTTTTTCAACAAATATTAAGTCAGCAATAAAATACATATCACTAAAATTAGATGGGGTGAATTCAAACTTAAAATCTTCTTTCTCCCTAAAGGCTTTATCAATAAAAGTATTTAACTCTGTTGATCTAATAATATTATTGAGATCTCTTCCTTCATCGATAAATAAAAATTTTTGTTTAGCTGCATTATTGTAAAAAATTATTTCCTTATTTGTATCAATTGCAATAATAATCGAAGGTATCTTACTTAGACTTAGTCTTAGTTTTTTTTTCATATTTTTTTAATTTTGGCCAATCATTATCACTTAAAATATAACCAACACAATTTCTAGAACCACACTTACATATGTGATCCACAAAATCAGTATCAAAAGGATAACCGTAGTTATAGAAAAGTTCGTCTCCTTTTTTTATTCGTTTAATGGAAGAAATCCAAATTTCATTATCTATGATGTCTACTTCACAATTCGGATTGCATGAATGATTGATAAATTTTGCAAAATTATAATCGACATCACCGTCAATGTCGTATCGCTTGTTTAGTTCAAAAACATAGACCATGCCATTATTTTTATCTTTTTTTGCTTTGCGGATTTGTTTATCTGCTCTTTTGTCACCCTCTCTTTTAGTAACTTTATCACCAATATATTGGATTACTTTCTGGCCTTTTTTAATATTCGTTTTTGCAAATAAGCCAGAACCGTGAAGGGGTGATTTTTTTTTAAACCAAATTTTCTGCGTCATACTGTTATTTTTATACAATACACACATATAATAATAAATTGTATTATAAAATGATACCTTTATGTATAAGAAAAATCTTTAATTAATGAAATTTGAAACAAATAAAAAATTTTACCGCACAATTTGGATTTCGGATACCCATCTAGGAACTAGTGGTTGTAAAAGCAAGATGCTTTTAGAATTCTTAGAAGAAAGAGATTCGGAATATTTATTTTTAGTAGGGGACATTGTTGATGGATGGCGCATGCGTAAGAAAATGTATTGGCCACAAGAACATAATGACATTGTTCAAAAAGTTTTAAAGAAAGCGAAAAACGGAACTAGAGTAGTGCTTATTCCAGGAAATCATGATGAGGTATTAAAAGATTTTACAAATTTTTCTTTTGGAGAAATTTCTATCAAAAATGAAGATACTCATCAATTAGCTGATGGAAGGAAAGTACTGATTACACACGGAGATGAATTTGATGCTGTGATAATTAATGCGAGGTGGTTAGCCAAAGTGGGATCAGCACTTTATGAATATTTACTAAAGTTAAATAATGTATTTAATTTTATTCGACGAAAGATGGGCTTGTCTTACTGGTCACTGTCTCAATATTTAAAAAAGAAAACAAAGCATGCAACTAACTTTATTAGTAATTTTGAGTTTGCTGTATCTGATAGAGCTAGAAGAGAAAATGCCGATGTTGTTGTATGTGGGCATATACATAGACCAGAAATAAAAGAATTAAATGGTGTTCTCTATTGTAATGATGGTGACTGGATTGAAAGTTGTACAGCACTTGTTGAAGATGAAATTGGCAATTTATCAATTCTTAATTGGCCCGAAGAAAGAGAAAATTTAAAATTAATTTCTTTAGAAGAAAGACGAAAAATAAAAGAGGATGCAGCCTAAAAAAATCGCATTAATTAGTGATGCGTGGGTTCCTCAGGTAAATGGCGTAGTTACGACATTTCAAAGCGTTATACCTATTCTAGAAAAAAAAGGTTTTGAAATTAAAATATTACATCCTGAGATGTTTAATAATTTTAGTTATCCTAGGTACAAAGAAATAAAGATTTCTTACAACACTAAGAAAGTTACTGAAAAATTTTTTAAAGAATTTAATCCAGATATTGTTCATATAATGACTGAAGGTCCAGTAGGTTTTGCTGGTCGTAAGTACTGTCTTAATAATAAACTACAATATACTTCTTCCTTTCACACTCGTTTTCCTGATTATATTAAACAAAGAGCTTTTATCCCAAAGAGATTTACTTATTCCATATTAAGAAAACTACATAGTGATTCTGAAAGAGTTCTTGTTCCATCAGTTTCAATGCTAAATGAGTTAAAAAAATATAATTTTAAAAATTTAGTAGTTTGGAACAGAGGTGTTGATACAGAATTATTTAATCCAAATAAAAGAGATATAAACAGCAAGGATACTCAGCTGACTTATGTTGGAAGAGTAGCAATTGAAAAAAATATTGAAGAATTTTTAAAACTTAAAGGAAATTATAATAAAATAGTTGTGGGGGATGGTCCTGAATTAGAAAAATATACTAATAAGTATCCTGAAGTAAATTTTGTTGGTTTAAAAACCGGAGAAGAATTAGCAAAGTATTATGCAAACGCAGATGTGTTTGTATTTCCTTCTAAGACAGACACTTTAGGAAATGTAATACTTGAAGCATTGGCTAGTGGAACACCAGTTGCTGCATATCCAGTAACTGGGCCTATAGATGTATTAACAGATGAGAAGATTAACACTTTAGATAATGACTTATTACAATCAATTAAAAAAGCGCTTAAAGTAAAAAGGGTTGATTGTAGAAATTTTACACTTAATTTAACATGGGATAAATGTGTGAAAGAATTTTTAGAATACATGGTAAACGTCTAGTTATTTAGGGTAATTTTGTAATGACATATTCTTTAAGACAAAAAATACTAGCAGAATTTATTGGGACATATTTTCTTGTACTAACAGTTGTAGGTAGTGGAATTATGGGAGAGTTAATGTCAAATGACCTTGGTATAATATTACTAGGAAACACAATTGCAACAGGTGCCATTTTATTTGTAATTATTTCTATGTTTATTAATATCTCAGGGGCATACTTTAATCCTGCTGTTGTATTAAGTGATATTATTCAAAAAAATATTCCTATTAATTATGGAATAATTTTTATTTTTACTCAGATTATTGCTGGTATATTTGGTTGTTTAACTGCAAATTGGTATTTTGAATATCCCATAATTGAATGGTCACTCAATGAAAGAGTTGGTGTATTTAAATTCTTTTCAGAAATAATTGCAACTGTTGGATTATTATTAACTATTTTTATATTAAAAGAGGTAAACAAGGAAAGAATAGCTATTGGTGTCGCTCTATTTATTACTGCAGGATATTGGTTTACATCATCAACAAGTTTTGCAAATCCAGCAGTAACTATAGGAAGAATGTTTACAGATAGTTTTAGTGGAATAAGTCCATCAAGTGTTCTGGGTTTTATTTTAGCTCAGATTATTGGGGCTCTTATTGCTACAGTTACTGTTAGATTGTTTTTTAAAAATTAATTCAACATATCATGTAAATAACCTTCACGAATTCCATATCTTACAAAAATAATATTTTTAATATTATAAAATGAAGCAAGGCTAAATAAAATATATGTAGATAATTTTAATTTATCTAATCGATTGGGTTGAACAACATTCAATTTTTTAATTTGTTTTTTATCCATAGAGTATAATTTGTGATAGAATATTTCTAACTCTGAAAATGGTATCAGGTAGCCATGTAGTTTATTTTTCTTGATGCCATTTAGATGTAAATGTAGTTTTGCAAGATTGCGCCACATGCCTCCAATAACATAAATATTTCCTACGTTTTTAGAAAATTTAAGAGATTGGTTTTTAAATTTCGAAAATAAAAAATTATCAAATTTAATTTTAGTATTTTTGTACATATCAGATTCACTTCTTAAGATGCCAATTTTTAAACTTTTAGTCTCAAGTATGTTCTTATTTTTTATTGAACTAAGTTCTAAACTTCCACCTCCCAAGTCTGCAACTAAACCGATTGGATTTTTTATTGAACTAATTACACCTAGGGATCCACATTTAGCCTCATTTTTTGGTGAGAGTACTTCTACTCTTACTGACTTTCTTTTCTTGAAAGGTTCAATAATTTCTTTTCCATTTATTGTTTCACGAATTGCGGCCGTTGCAATTATATGAATATCTAAGGACTCATAATCTTTTGCAATCTTAATATATTCTTCTAAGCATTTTATAGCTTCTTTTATTTTTATCGATGGGAGTTTACCTGTGTTAATACTTTCACCTAATTTTAAAAATTCTCTTTTTTGATAAAGTATTGGAAAAGGATAAATAGCTTGCGCATATATAACCAGTCTAAATGTATTAGAACCTAGATCAATCACTGTTATGGGATTTTTGTTTTTCATTTTAGCCTTGGAAATGTATATATCTAAAGTATTAAACTCGAATGCTACAAGTTTATTTATTACGTCATGCCAAATCTAGTTGGGATAATTTAGAGCTTGATGACATTGATAGACCTCTCAATAAAAGAGGTATGAGAAATGCAAAACAATTTTCTAAAATATTAGATAAAAGAAAATTTCAAATTGGTCAGATAATATGTTCTCCTTCTAAAAGAACAACTAGCACATATAATATAATTTCTAACTCGTTTGATCGCTCAGTAAAATTTACAATTGATAACGATATTTATGAATGTCCATCAAATATACTTGTAAGAAAAATTAAAAAATTAAAAAAAAATACTCTTATCATTGGGCACAACCCTAGTTTGATAGAGTCAATTAATATTTTATGTAATTCAAATATTGAACATTTTCCGACCTGTGCTTTTGCTATAATATCCTTTAAAAATAGCTGGACTATTGATAAAATTTTAAAACCAAAAAATAAAAATTATTAAAGAAATATGAATTTTTTATGAACATGTTTTTTTTATACCTAAAAAATATAAAAAAAAATTATGTTAAAAAAAAATACCGCTTATAACTATGCAAACAGGGAATTGTCTTGGCTAAAATTCAATGAAAGAGTCTTAAGTCAGACATCTGATAGTAAAATTCCACTTTTAGAAAGGGTTAGATTTTTATCAATAGCATTCTCTAATTTAGATGAATTTTTTATGGTTAGAGTAGCAGGATTGAATGTTCAAAAATTTTCACGAAATAAAAGTTTTGATGGATTAACACCACAACAACAACTCAAGCTGATAGATAAAGAAACATCGAAGATGATTTCAAATATAAAATCAATATGGATAGATTTACTAAGAGAGCTTTCAGAAAACAAAATCCATATAGATGTAGAAAAAACACTGAAAACAAAAGATAAAACATTTATTAAAAATTATTTAGAAGAAAATAATTGGGGGGTTTTAACGCCAATTATTATTGATCCATCTCACCCATTTCCTTTTATACCAAATAAAGAAACAACCTTAGTATGTCGTTTAATGAATAATAAAAAAACTTTTTATGGAATACTAAGAGTGCCAGAGGGATTAGAAAAATTTATTAAATTACCTGGTAAAAAAACACGTTTTGTATCTATGGAGACAGCCCTACTTATTTCTTTAAAAGAAATTTTCCAGTGTGATAGGGTTTTGGATAAAGGTATTTTTAGACCAATTAGGAATAGTGAATTAGAATTAGGGGGTGAAGGAGAAGATTTATTTTTAGTATTTCAAAAAGCTATTTTTGAGAGAAGAAGACAAGAGGTAATAAGAATTGATTTTGATGAAAGTATATCTAGTCACTTAATTAAATTCATAAATAAAAAACTTAACTATAAGGATGTAAATACATATAAACTGCCAATACCCGTTAATCTTTCGAGTATAGAGTCAATTTTTTTGAAAGATTTTAAAAAATTATTTTTTCCAAAATTTAAGGTACGATTTCCTGAAAGAATTAAAGATTTTAAAAATGATTATTTTAAAGCTATAGCAAATAAAGATATTGTTATTCATCACCCTTTTGAATCTTTTGAAGTAGTGACGCAGTTTATTGATCAAGCTGCAGATGATCCAAAAGTCTTATCAATAAAACATACTTTATATCGAACTACTGATGACTCACCAATAGAAGCAGGTTTAGTTAGAGCAGCACAAAAAGGAAAATTAGTAACTGTCATTATAGAGTTGCAAGCACGTTTTGATGAAGAGCGTAACTTAAAATGGGCAAAAGAATTAGAATTAGCTGGAGCGCAAGTTGTTTTTGGCAATATTGATATGAAAACTCATGCAAAAATTACACTTGTAACAAGAAAGCAAATGAATTCTGTTGTAAATTACGCACATTATGGAACAGGTAATTATCACCCGAGAAATGCAAGAGTTTATATGGATTTATCTTACTTCACCTGTGATAAAACATTAACAAATGATGCTGCAAAAATGTTTAATTATTTAACTAGTTATTCTGAACCAACAACAATAAAAAAAATAGTATATTCTCCAATAACTGCAAGAAACAAATTAAATGAACTAATTAGAAATGAAATTACAAATGCTGGAAAAAATAAACCATCTGGAATAGTATGTAAGTGTAATGCTCTTGTTGATAAACAAATTATTGATGAATTTTATAAAGCATCTCAAAAAAATGTAAAAATTGAATTGTTGATAAGAGGAATTTGCTCTCTAATACCTGGTAAAGAAAATCTATCAGAAAATATAGTTGTTAAAAGCATAATTGGTCGTTTTTTAGAACATACGAGAATATATTGTTTTTATAATGGTCATAAATTCCCTCATAGAAAAAATATCTTGTTTATTTCTTCTGCCGATTTAATGCAAAGAAATCTAGATAGGCGGGTTGAAACATTTATTCCTATTGAAAATGAAACTGTACATGAACAAATATTAAATCAGATCTTAATTGCCAGTATGACAGATAATACAAATTCTTGGCAAATGTTAAGTAATGGCAATTATCAGAAAAAAGAAATATCAAGCAAAGAGAAAAAATTTTCCTCTCACAATTTTTTTATCAAAAATCCAAGCTTGTCTGGGAGGGGTTCAGCAAAACTCAAATCTAGAGCTAAGTCTAATTTAAAAATTTGAAAATAGAATTTAATCCCACTCACAACAATTGGACATAGCAGGAAGAAATAATATTGTGAGTGGTAAAGAGTATTTAAATTTTATTTTTTACAGACGTGTTAATAGAATATTAAGTTTTTATAAATTAAACTTATTTTTAAATTTATTAGTTTTCAAATAAATTTTTTAGTTCTTTCAATTTAATAAAAATTAAGTCTCTTACTTTTTAGTAACTATAATTTTAAAATTAATTTTTTGCATTTACAATATTTGATAGAAATTGATTTGCACATTTATCCCAAGTAAATTGCATTGCAAATTTTCTACAATCATTTCTATCAATCTTTAAAGCTTTTTTAAGTGATTTTTCAATATTGTTATCAAGGGTGTCAATTACTGTGTTTTTTAAAATATCTATAGGACCTGTTACTGGATATGCTGCCACTGGTGTGCCAGATGCTAATGACTCTAAAATTACATTTCCAAATGTATCTGTTTTAGATGGGAATACCAAGGTTTCAGCATTTGCATAATATTTTGCTAAGTCTTGACCTTTTTTCATACCTACAAAAGAAACGTAAGGATATTTCTTTTGTAATCGTTGTTTTTCTGGACCATCTCCAACAACAATTTTATCCATTTTGGTTTTAATTTCTAGGAATGCTTCAATATTTTTTTCTAGAGCAACTCTACCGATGTAAACAATGTACTTTTTCATTCCTTTTCTTCTTTTTAAAGGATGAAATAATTCAGTATTAACACCTCTTGACCAAATTTTAAGATTTTGAAATTGATATTTCGTTAATTCGTCACGCATAGATACTGTTGGGACCAATACATTGCATGCATTTTTATGAAAATTTTTTAAAAATGAATACCCAATTATTTTTGGTATCATTATTCTTTGCTCTAAATATTCTGGAAATCTCGTATGAAAAGAGGTTGTATATCTCAACTTATTATTCTCACAAAATTTTTTCCCCGCTATTCCAACTGGTCCTTCAGTAGCGATATGTATAAAATCTGGATCAAAATTATTAAAAAATTTTTCTGTTATTTTTTTTGTATTAATTGCTAGTTTTATTTCTTTATACCAGGGATAGCTAAAATTAGTAAACATCATTGGGTGAAGTATGTCTATTTCATTCTTTTCTTTTAAAAATGGATTAATATGTTGATATGTATTTACCACACCATTAACTTGGGGAAGCCAAGCATCGGTAATGATTGCTAATTTTTTCACACTGCTACACTTTCTGGTATTTTGTTATATTTGTTGTGAAAAATTTTTTCTCTTTCAATCGACCAGTCAATAAGAGATAATTGTCCCTCTTTATTTTCCACTAGCGCAGAACAACTCTCAACCCAATCACCATCATTGCAATATAACACTCCATTTAATTTTTTTATAACGGGCTTATGAATATGGCCGCAAACAACAACATCGGCATTTACTCTTTTAGCACTATCAGATACGGCAAACTCAAAGTTAGAAATAAAATTCGTGGCTCTTTTTGTTTGATGTTTGAGAAATTGAGATAATGACCAATAAGATAAACCTAGTTTTCTTCTGACAAAATTTAGATAGTTATTCAACTTTAATATAAATTCGTATAGGGATGACCCAATACTTGCCAGCCATTTAGCGTTTAATATAACTGCATCAAATTCATCACCATGTAAAACAAGGGCTTTTCTCCCATCAGCTAATTTGTGTGTAAACTTATTTTTTATTGATATATTCCCTAGTGAAAAACTTGTGTAACTTTTTACTAGTTCGTCATGATTACCTGGGATAAATATTACTTTTGTGCCTTTTCTTGCTTTACGCAAAATCTTCTGGATAATGTCATTATGAGTTTGATGCCAATAAATTTTTTTTTTCATTCTCCATGCATCAATAATATCGCCAACTAAAAATAAATATTTTGAATCTGTTGATCTCAAAAATTCAAGAAGCATTTCACTCTTGCTATTTTCTGTTCCAAGATGAAGATCAGATATCCATATAGTTCTATAATATGAAACTGATTGCTGATCTTTCATTTTATTAATAAATAATAGAAAGAATTTGTTAAAATTTTATTTCAATTACATTAACTAACTTTTTTTTTTACAGAAGTATTAATTAAATATTGAGTTTTTATTACTTGGATCTAATCTATAAGTGCTATTCCTTAAAAATTTTGTAATCTCAATAAGATTGCCAATTTCTTTTATGGTTTCAAAGGATATTCTTTGTCCAATATGAACATCAATTTTTTTTCCCATTCTTCTTTTAAGTTCATATATCATTAAAGAATATCGAAAGACTTGCCCAATTTTATCAGCAACATGAAAAAGTTCGCTATTTTGTCCTTCAAAAAAAATTGGGAGGACAGGTGATTGAGTTTTCATTATTATTTTTGAAGTAAATTGTTTCCATTCACGATCTATTGCTTTGATTCCTTTTTTTAATTTTGGTTTCGTTGAAACTGATCCTGATGGAAAAATGATTAGTGCCCCATTATTTCTTAAGTGTTCTTCGCATTCTTTACGTGCAGCGATATTATTTATTAAAGCATTTCTATTTTTTGAAAAATCAAGAGGAATAATTTTATTCTTAATAAGATCTGCTCCTTGTAAAACTTTATGCGTAATAATTTTGTAATCTTGTCTAATTTTACTAATTAAAGAGCATATTGTAAGACCATCAGCTATTCCAAATGCATGGTTAGCGATTACGACAAGTTTGCCATTTTTAGGAATATTACTTTTAGAATGATAATGTGTCTGAATACGGAGACCTAATCTTTCAATTGCATCATGCCAAAAATTCTCTGGAGGTAAATTTTCTCTTAAATAATCCTCATACAACTTACGTAACTTAATTTTACCCGTTCCCAATTCGGTTAATTGAATAATAATCTTTCCAACAGGATTAACTTCGGAGTTAGAAAAGGTAAGCGCTGGTTTATTAATTTTCATAAAATTTACTTTAAATTCTTAATTTTATAATGTTAAACAATTGTTAAAGTACTCGAAAAAGGAGAAATAAAAAATTAATCCCACTCACAATTATTGGTAATTAGCAGGAGGAAATACTACTGTGAGTGGTAAGAAACATTTAAATTTTATTGTTTACAAATAGATTAATGGAATATTAAATTTTTATAAATTTAATTAATTTTTAACTTCATTAATTCTCAAATAAATTTTTTAGTTCTTTCAATTTATCAAAAATTGAATCTCTTACTTCTCTAAATTTATCTAATTGGTTTGAACTAAAATGATCTGATGCCGGATCATCAAATGGTATTGAAAATATCTGAGCTTTGGAATTTAAAACTGGACATACCTCTTCTTTACAAAGCGTAAAAACGGTATTTAATTCATCTCTAAATTTGTTGTCTAAGCTTTCAAAATCTTTTGAATAATGTTTTGATATATCAATATCGATTTCACCCATAACCTCGATAGCATTGGGATTAACTTCTTTGGGCACTGATCCTGCACTTTGAATAATACAATTAGGATATAATTTTTTTGCAATTCCTTCAGCCATTTGACTTCTTGCTGAATTAGCAACACACATAAAAAGAATATTTTTATTTTTCATGTCAGCAAATAAATATATCCAAAAATAAATAGTGGGAGTTGTAAACCAAAGTTTGTGAGCAGAGCTCTATCTTTTGTCATATAACCAACAATTGACCAACCAACAGCACCTGTACCGTGAATAATTATGTTAATTGGATACGCATTTAAATTGGTTAATAATATTCCTGATAAAATTAACGCGGTGCTAAACCACTTAATTCTATTAATTGATAAATCTGTCATATCTTCTCCTAAATTCTATAGATTGCGAATATTACACTTTACTTAAAGATAAAGATATTAATCAAATTGTAACAAAAATTTAACATTTCTTTCTTTTTTTTTGAAAAGTTCTATAAGCACGCCATGTTTGGATTAAAAAGTGCATCATTATTTGGTGATACCAAAAAGCTTGAAAGAGAAATCGATGAGTTTGTTGATATTGTCTCTGAAGTGGGCTTAGTATTTAAATCGATAGTTCCAACTTATCTCAATCATTCCGCCAATGGTAAATTTGAGGAAATGGTTGAAAAAGTTAAAGAAATGGAAAGTAAGGCCGACAAAATTACGAAAGATGTTGAGCATACTCTTTATGAAGAAACACTAATCCCAGATGCAAGAAGTGATGTGTTACGACTTCTAGAACACATCGACGAATTAATTGGAATGTACCAAGGAAATTGCTATCACTTCTCTATTCAAAAACCTAATTTTCCAAAAGAATTTCATGAAGATCTTATTGAGTTATCAGAGACTGTTGTAAATTGTGTTGAATCATTATGTTTAACTGTAAGATCATTTTTTAGAGATATTAAATCTGTTAGAGATAATGCTCATAAAGTAACTTTTTATGAAAAAGAATCTGATATAAAATTTAGTGCACTTGCAAGAAGAATTTTTGATTCTGAATTACCTCTAGATCAAAAAATGCATCTTCGATATTTTGTAGAGAAGATTGATCGTATTTGTGATCAAGCAGAAGACATAGCTGACGAGGTTCAAATTTACGCTATTAAACGCTCCGTTTAATTTTCAATGGAAATTACAATTCTAATTTTTTTATTTGGTGGTCTTTTTTTAGGTTGGTCACTTGGCGCCAATGATGCAGCAAATGTTTTTGGAACTGCTGTTGGGACGCGAATGGTTAGTTTCACAAGTGCAGCAATAATTTGTAGTGTCTTTGTTATTCTAGGTGCAATTATTAGTGGAGCAGGAACAACAGAAACTTTAGGTAAGTTAGGTGCTATTAATGCATTACCTGGTGCCTTTGCAGCATGTGTGGCTGCAGGCATATCCGTTTA